>CAYSBM010000045.1:0-11434 GCA_964429095.1 uncultured Solibacteraceae bacterium
CAAACAGATGCCTGATGTCTATTTTGTTGATAATTTCTACAGGAGGACTGTCGTTTCCGCGCCAAGATTACAGATTGCAAAGTCTTATGGACGAACTTCCAGGTGATGAAAACTGCGGCACTTGGCCCAGTGGGCGTTCCATGCTGGGGGATTTTACGCTCCAGCTTTGCCGCAGCGTCTCTGGCCTAACCCATCGCACTCCTAACTGAAGGAAAATGAAGACGGTTCTCTTGGCCTGGAACGTCGGAAAAGGTCCCATACGAATTTTTGATTTGGCCCCAGGATTGCTCGGTTCTCCGTGGAGCTACTATGCGCATATTTAAAATCGCAGTGCCGTTGTCGATCCTGATGGGTGGACTGTTGCTTTGCACCAACTTGTCATTCGGCAAGGCGGAGTACACCAAGAAAGAGAAGAAGGGTTGCGCTTTTTGCCATGTTACGGCGTCGTCAAAGGAGTTGAACGAAGCCGGTAAGTACTACAAGGAACACAATCATTCGCTGGAAGGCTACAAGCCCACGCCGAAGAAGAAGGGCTAGTTATCGCCGGGGCTTCCCGCCAGCCATTTTCCGGATGCGCACAATTCAGATCGCGGTAGCCGATGTGGGCTATGCCGCGAGTTTGTCTAGCTTGTTGTTGCAGAATGGCGCGGGAGAGGTCGTCTGCGTGGATGTGCCGGACGCCGGCAAAGAAGGCGTGCTGGTGTTAGACAGCCGCGCGCTGGAACGCGTGGCGCGTCCCCTGCCGCATCCTGAGTGTGTGGTTTTGATTGCGCCGGAACACGGGCTGGCCTTGGATTACGCTTTCGCGGCCGGAAGCAAGGCGGTGGTTTCCCGCCGGGATCCCCTCGATGTGGGGCTACTGGCGGTGCTTGCGGCGAGCCTGAACGCATCCGGTTGGGCTGGTTGAGTGATTTCAGTTTGCGCGGCGCCCTTGGAAGCTGAAATAGTTTGGTGTGCGATGCCGGGCGCCGCCCGGCAAGTCGGTTGAGATAGAATGCTACCTCGGGCTGGCGGAGACATGGGTATCTTAGCAAAGCTTCGTTATTGGGCGGTTCTTTGCGTTGCGGCTGGCTTCTGTTGGGCGCAGACGCAGGCGGCAGGCGGTTGCGCGAGTTGTCACGATCAGAGCAAGAAGCTCGAAACCTCCGTCCACCTTTCTCTGGGTTGCGAGGGGTGCCACAGTAATCATGAGAAGTATCCGCATCCCAAGAACACGCCCAAGCCGGCTTGCGCCACTTGCCACACAGAACAGGCGGGAGCCTTCGCCCGCGGCGTGCATGGCCGGGAGTTACAGAAAGGGAACGCCTCAGCGCCCGACTGCTCGGTCTGTCACGGCGACGCACACGAAATAAAGCGTGCCGGCTCGGAGGAGTTTCGCAAGGCTGTGCCGGAGACCTGCGGCATGTGCCATTCGGAAATCTCCCAGCAATTCCAAGCCAGCGTACACGGTAAGGCCATCGCCCGGGGTGTGCCGGACGCTCCCTTGTGCACCGACTGCCACGGCGAGCATTCCATCCTGCCACCCAAGGATGCGGCTTCACCTGTGAATCCTCGCCAGATACGCGAAACCTGCGGCCGCTGTCATGGCGATTTGCGGCTGAGCCGTAAGTTCGGCTTGCCTGCGGACCGCATTGTGAGCTTCGATGCGTCTTTCCACGGGCTGGCGGGCAAAGCGGGTTCTCAGAGCGTGGCCAATTGCGCCAGTTGCCACGGCATACACAATATTCTGCCTAGCTCCGACCCGCAGTCCACCGTAAACCCGAAAAATCTGCCGCAAACTTGCGGCAAGTGCCATCCCGGAGCGGGGACGCGTTTTGCGCTGGGGACCATTCACGCCGTGCCCGGCGGCAAGGAACCAGCGGCGGTGCGGCTGGCCCGCGAATTCTACCTGCTGGTGATTCCGCTCACCATCGGGCTCATGTTCCTTCACAACCTCGGCGATTGGGTCCGCAAGCTGATCCGGTTGCGTTTCCGGCCCGCTTCGGCAGGCCAGCCCTCCATCGCCGACGCTTATCTCAGCCTCCATCAGCGCGAATTCCGCATGTATGCATTCGAACGGGTTCAGCATGCCTTGCTAGTGGTCAGCTTCTCCGTGTTGGTGTGGACGGGATTCGCGTTGAAGTATCCCGAGCAATGGTGGGCGCGACCGCTGGTTATGTGGGAAGGAAGTTGGCCGGTGCGCGGCGTCGTCCACCGTGTAGCGGCGGTGGTGCTGATGGCCGTTTCCCTGGCTCATGCCGTCTCGCTCATTTTGAGTTCCCGCTTGCGTGACCATTGGAAGACGCTCATCCCCCGGCCCCGCGACGCTACGGAAGCTCTGCTGAATTTCCTTTACAACATGGGATTGCGGTCCAGGCGGCCGGCGCTTTCCGCCCACGGCTACGTCGAGAAGGCCGAATACTGGGCCGTGGTGTGGGGCACGGCCGTGATGGCGCTCACCGGCCTGCTGCTGTGGGCCAACAATCTGGCGCTCCAATACCTACCCAAATCCTGGCTGGATTTTGCCACTACCGTGCATTTCTACGAAGCCGTCCTGGCCACCCTGGCCATCGTCGTCTGGCATTTCTACACCGTCATATTCGACCCGGATGTCTACCCCTTGGATACTGCATGGTTAACCGGTTACAGCGTGAAAAAACGGGAGCACCACGATCTGGTTCCATCGAGTGAACCTTCCCTAGACGCGCAGGACGAAAAGGCGGGTGAAAATGGCGGGGCGTAAAGTTTTTGAAGTGATCCGGGAGTGGCTCAGCCCGCTGGTCTACCTTTCCAACAACTGGTTGAGCCAGGCCGGCGTGGCGATTGTGACCACCGCTGGAGTGCTCTGGCTGCTGCTACTGCCCACGCTGGTGCGCGGCAAGGCCTCGAACCCCTACATGGGAATCTTGATTTTCCTGGCGTTGCCCGGCTTGTTTCTGTTCGGGCTGGCGATCATCCCTCTGGGCCTGTGGCTCCGTTTTCGCCAGGAGCGCCGTCGGGGCAGCTATCCCCATGAGTTTCCACCGCTAGACCTGAAAAACGTCAAGTTGCGGCGCCTGGGGGTGTTTATTCTTCTAGCCACCCTGGCGAACGCCATCATTGCCAGCCAATTCGGCTACAGCGCGATCTCTTACATGGATAGCGTGACTTTCTGCGGTGAGACCTGCCATACAGTGATGGAGCCGGAGTTCGCCGCCTATCAGAACTCGCCGCATTCCAGGGTGGAATGCGTCAAGTGTCACATCGGCCCGGGAGCCAATTGGTTTGTCAAGAGCAAGTTGAGCGGATTGGGGCAGGTCGTGGCCGTCACGTTTAACACCTATGAACGGCCCATCCCCACGCCGGTTGAGAACCTCCGCCCGGCGCGCGAGACTTGCGAGACCTGCCACTGGCCGGAGAAATTCGGCGCGGACCGGCTCAGGGTGATCGAGAAATACGCCGAAGACGAAGCCAACACGCTCACCAAGACTGTTCTGCTGATGCGCATTGGCGGCGGACAGGCTTCCCGCCGCGGCATCCACGGCGTGCACCTCGGGCCGGGGGTAGTCATCCGGTACGCGCACTCTGACGCCAAGCGCCAGACGATCCCCTGGGTGGAATACAACGACGGCAAAGGCCGCCAGACCGTCTACACCGCCCCGGACTTCAAACCGGATTCACTTCGGGATCTTCCGGTAAGGGTGATGGATTGCATGGACTGCCACAACCGTCCCACGCATGCTTACGAGCTGCCCGAACGGGCTGTGGATGCGGCGATGGCCGCCGGAACCGTCTCGCCGTCGCTGCCGGGCATGAAAAAGCAGGCGGTCGCGCTGCTGCGGAAAGACTACCCCAGCAAACAAGAGGCCTCCCGCCAGATCCCCGAGGCCCTACTTGCCTACTACCGCACCGCTTACCCGGCGGTGTTCGCGGCACGGCAATCTGAGATCCAGCGCGCCGCGGACGCCCTGCTGGCCATCTACCAGCGCAACGTTTTCCCCGCCATGAAAGTCGGCTGGGGGACCTACCCGAATAACATCGGCCACACGGATTTTCCGGGCTGCTACCGTTGCCATGACGATGCCCACACCAGCGCCGCAGGCGGCAAGATTACGCAAGATTGCAACGCCTGCCACAGCCTGCTGGCTATGGATGAGCCTGCGCCCAAGATCTTGAGCGACTTGGGACTGGCGGATGCTCCCTCCTCCGGCGGCAAGTAGTAGCATCTAGATAGCGCTACAAGCACCCGGTGCGCTCACCGGCGGGCCGGGTTCTCCAGAAAGGAGACATGCGATGCTGCCTTTGACCAAAGTCATTCTTCCCGTGGACTTCTCTGCGCGCAGCGCCGGCGCGGCGCGCTACGCCAGAGCTATTGCAGCACATTGTGATTGCAGCGTGACGCTGCTGCATGTGCTCGCTCCGCCACATTATGAGTTCAGCGCGCTGGAAGTCGGGGGCGCCGTACTGAATGAACTGTTCGCTGCGCGCGCCGCCCAAGCGCGCAAAGACTTGGACGCGTTCCTGGCCGAGGAGCTTGCGGGCTTGCGCATCGAGCGGATCTTGCTGGAAGGGGACCCGGCGCGCAAGATTGTCGAGTACGCCCACCAGGAGCGCAACCGTTTGATCGTCATGCCCACGCACGGCTACGGACCCTTCCGGCGGTTCATTCTCGGATCAGTCACGGCCAAAGTGTTGCACGACGCCGACTGTCCCATTTTGACGGGAGTGCATCTGGAACAAGCCCCGCCGCCGGAAGAGATCGCCTTCCGTACGGTTCTGCTGGCTCTCGACCTGGGACCGCAGAGCAAGGTGGCCATTGAATGGGCGGCCCGGTTCGCCGGGGCGTTCAACGCGCGCTTGCTGGTAACTTATGTCATTCCGTGCCTGGAAGCGCAGCCGGGTGAGTACTTCCATCAAGAGTGGCGCACGCACATGGAGCAGCAGAGCCGCAACCGCATTGAAGAACTGCTTGGCGAGTGCGGGGCCAGCGGCGAGATTTGCCTGGAAAGCGGCGATCCCCCGCAGGCCATCTGCGGTCTAGCCGCACGCACAAAGTCGGATTTGCTTGTAATCGGGCGCGGCTCGGCGGCTGGGATATTTGGACGCCTGCGCACCCATGCCTACTCCATCATCCGGCAATCGCCATGCCCGGTGGTCAGCGTTTGACCTCCGGGCGGGACCAAACCATTGCCGCCCAACCTTGCTTTTCGCGCGCTCCCAGCAGGTCTAGTCCTACTTCCGTGAACCGGCCGTGGACCCGCTCCTGCTGGCGGGATAGGAATCCGGATAAGATGACGCGGCCGCCCGGACGCAACACGCTGGCGATGGCGCCAGCCAGCGAAACGAGCGTCTCCGCATTGATGTTGGCCAGCATTAAGTCCACCAAGTTTGGCCGCAGGCTGCGCAGAGATCCGGCAAAAACGTGCGCCCGCCCTTCCAAGGCGCGGCGCGCCACGGCTGCTGCGTCCGCGTCAATGTCGCAGGCGTAAATGCGTCCAGCGCCCGCCAGCGCCGCGCCGCGCGCCAAAATCCCAGAACCGGCGCCCAGGTCCAGGACCGTCTCGGCCGGCCGCAAGTGCCTTTCCAGAGCTTCCAGGCATAGCTGCGTGGTGGGATGCAGCCCGGTGCCAAAGGCCATTCCGGGATCCACTTCCAGCCTCCAACGCCCTTCCGGCGCGGGTTGTGGGTTCCATACGGGGACCACGTAGAACTTGCTGCCTACCAAAATAGGCGGCCAGGAATCGCGCCAGCCCGCCGTCCAGTCCTTGTCTTCCTCTTCACGGCAAACCGCCCCATAAGCCGCAAAGCGCGCGGCCAGAGACTCGCGCGCGCTATCGTCGCTGAAAAAGGCGCGCAGCCGCAGGCCCGCGCCCGGCGCTTCCTCCTCCACGATGCCAGCCGTGCCGCAATCGTACAGTTCGCCGAGCAGATCATCGCGCTGAGAGCTGGAACAAACCAAAGTAAGAGAGAACATCAATTTCTCACCGCGGTTTTGGCGCTCTTGAAGGCTTGCCGTGTTTGTTGCAATTGCCTGGCGTGGGCCTCGGCATGGTCCGCGTAAGTGCGGACCAGATCCAGCAGCGTGAGGCGGCCGCGCTCGGAATGGTTGGCCGTGCGCTGGAAGGCTTCCAGAGGGAGCCCTTTCAGCAGTTCATAATTCTCCATCCGGGTGCGCCGGAAGCTTTCCAAGGCTTGCGAAGGCTTGCGGCGCGTGTAGTCCAGCTTGGCGGCCCAGGCATCCTGGTCGTAAGCCATGATGACGGGGTTGTCCTCGGCGATGATCAGCCGCAGGCGGTAGGCGGCCACGGTTTCCGAATCCGCCAGGTGGGCCATGATCTGGCGCACACTCCAGGCGCCCGGCTTGGGCGCGTAGTCCAGTTCCGATCCCGCCGCCCCAATGAGAGCCACGGCCACCAGTTCCGGGCCGCGGCGGAAACGCTCCAGCAGTTCCTCGATTTCGCTCATTCCACCATCATACGGCCGCACTCAATCCAACTTGCGGATCACCGTCCGCACCACGCCTTGAATCACCAGATCCGAACGCGGGTAGAGTTCCGGATAAGCCGGGTTCTCCGCCTTCAGGAACCAGCGTCCTTTGACTCGCACCAGGCGCTTGAGCGTGCTTTCCCCGTCGATAAGCGCCGCCACGATCTGGCCGGCGCGGGGCGAGGGCGTAGGTTGCACCACTACAATATCACCCGGCAAGATGCCGGCATCTTTCATGGAGTCGCCGCGCACCTTCAACGCAAAGCAGCCTTCCGCGGGGCGGAAACCCAGCGTCGCTTCGTCCACCGAGACGCAACCTTCGGCCGCAGCGGCCGATACCGCCTCCGGCGGACCTGCCGGAATCTGGCCGAACAGCGGGATATCGCAAAGGCTGGCGCGGTGGCCATAGAGCGGGCCAGCTAAATCGATTTGCCGCGAGCCGCGCTCGGCGCGCCGGATGTAACCCTTGGCCTCGAGCGCCAATAGGTGCCCCGCCACGCCGTTGGGACTGCGTATGGAAAAGGCGCGCTGAATTTCGGGGATGGACGGCGAGCAGCCCTGCTCGCGGCGGAATTCCACAATATAGTCGAGTATGGCTTTCTGCCGCTCGGTAAGCATGATACTATAAATTCTTACACTCTAGAGGCGCCATGTCAACCTTGGATCGCGCCCGTCTGGCGGCGTCGCTTTCTGCACTCGCCGCCCGCGGAGTCTATATCGGAACCAGCAGTTGGAAGTACCCGGGCTGGCTGGGGCAGGTCTATGCCGAGCAGCGTTATCTCACCCGCGGCCGCTTCTCGCAGAAGAAATTTGAGGCAGCCTGCCTGGCCGAGTATGCCGAAACGTTTCCCATCGTCTGTGGCGACTTCTCCTTCTATCAGTTTCCTTCCGAGCCGTACTGGCGCCGCTTGTTTGAGTCGGCCCCACCTACGCTGCTGTACGCTTTCAAGGCGCCGGAACAAATCACGGCAAAGGTGTTTCCGGCTCAGGCGCGCTACGGCACGCGGGCGGGGCAGCGCAACGAAAGCTTCCTGGACGCCGGCTTGTTCGCGGACGCTTTCCTGGGATCGCTTGAGCCATACTGCTCACAAATCTCCGTGGTGATCTTTGAGTTCGGTACATTTTCACGCTCCAGCTACCAGCGGCTGCGTGATTTTCTTGCCGACCTGGATGGCTTCCTGGCGCGCATTCCGCCAAGAGTTCATTACGCTGTCGAGGTGCGCAATCCGGAGCTTCTGCGCAGCGAATACTTCGATTGCCTGCGCGCCCGCGGCGTGGCGCACGTTTTCAACGCCTGGACGCGCATGCCTCCGCTGGCGCGCCAGGCGGCCATGCCGGAAGCTTTCACCGCCGATTTCACGGTGGTGCGCGCCCTGCTTGCCCGAGGACGCACCTACGAGCAGGCGGTGAAACTCTTTGCGCCTTACGCCGAGGTGAAGGAGCCGAACCCGGAAGTACGGCAGGCGCTGCGCGGCATCATCTCCCATTCGCTGGAAGCGCGCCGGCCCGCTTTCATCTTTGTTAACAACCGTCTGGAAGGCAACGCACCCGGCACCATCCAGGCGCTGGTTGATGCATAGGTTCACAGGCGGCCACACTGGATTGAGTGCGGCTGCCTTTGCCCGGCCCGGCCGGCCGCTGAAATCAGCGTAACCCCTGGGCTGAGGGCAGCTTGGCGCCCACCGGCTCGAGACGTTTTTGGCCTTCATTCCAACGCAGTATGAGGACATTGCCGTCCGGACAGGTCTCCGGAGGTTGCTGGCAAATCCATCCCAGGCTGCGCCGTGACTCCCTCTTGAGGCAATCCGGCGTGCAATTCTTCAGGAAGTAGACGCCGTTGATACTCTGTGGGAGATCCTGCAAGGTAATCGTGCCCCGAGCCTCTGCAACGGCGGCGGCACCCTGCTGGCACACTTGGCGCGCCAGCATCGAAACTTCACCCCAAATGCTGAGGTTGCGCTGGAGTACGGCGAAATGAAACGCCGCAATCGCCGCCAGGCAGATCACTTGCCTCTTTCCTGCAGCCAGCGCTCCCAGCAAGAGGCAAAAACCGGCCGAGGGCAGGTAAAGGCTCCGGGATTTTTCCAGGTCCGCCCCAATCAGCAGTTGCGGCAGCGCGGGCAGGCTGCCCAGCACCGTAATGGCAAGGGCGAAAATTAAGACGCGGCGCTCGGCGCGGCATTGAAACAGAATCAGATAGAGGAACAAGGCAGCGGCGAATAACGCGCCCATCACCAAACCGGGCTCGCGGCTCCAATTCCAGGGGAAGAAAAGCGGCCCCCACAAGCGAAAAGCCAGGACCTTCAGCGGGCCTAACCAGCTCATCGAAAGGATTTCGGCCCGGCCGGTCGCCCTATTAACGTAGCCGCCCAGACCACCCAGGTCCGTCCACCGCCACACGAACAACGCACATGCAGCCACGTTGAATGGAATCCACCTGCGCAGGGCTTGCTTCCAGGGAACCCGTTTCAGCCAATCCGCCAGCGGCAGAAGCAAGGGAAAGACGAAGCCGGTTTCCTTTGCGCCGGCAGCGCAGACAAACATAAACATGGCGGCAGCTAAACCGGAGGGTGTCTTCCGATGCGGCTCTCTCAAATAGAGCGCCAGGCCGGCCAACAGAAATCCAGCCGATAACACGTCGGTCCAGCCCGCCACCCAGGCCACCGCCTCGGGGCGTGAACCGTGGAATGCGAAGACCAAGGCGGCTGTCATAGCCGCCCAAGAAACGGACAACACTTCCCTGGCGACGAAAAAAAAGGCCGCTGTTGCGGCGGCATGGATCGCCAGCCCGGCGGCGTGCCAGAGCCACAAGTCGCCACCGGCAATCGAATGAACCAACCCGCCGAACAAGTACTGGATGGGCCGGAAGAACACCTTTCCGGTCTGAAATGGAAACTCGTTCCAGTAGAGGTGAGCGTTGGCGAGAAAACAGAAGTCATCCGAAACCAGGTAGAAACCTAGTGAAGGGCTGAGGGCCAGCGCTGCTGCCGCTGCCGCCACGGCGGGCATCCACCAGAAGGCGTTGGGACTCGGCGCCGGGTTTGCCGGATCAAGGCGGACCCGCGAGGCGAGCAGCGCCAACCCCACCAGGCAGGCGCCGGCGATGCACTGGACGTTGACCGGGGAATTGATTTTCAATGGACCGGCTACGACCGGCCCCCACAGCGCTCTTACGGCGAGCGCCGACGCGGACACCGCCGCCAAAGCTTGTAGCGTGCTATAGGGAATCCTCACAAGTGCAGACCGTCTTGAAATTGAACCGCCACCGAAGACAAACCCGTATTATTACAGGTCGCCGGCAACGGTGGGCGCGGGCGTCACCTTGACGCCGGTACAGTTATTTTCAACCCGAAAGGGCGGACTGGAGGACACGCCTTCGACGCGGATTCTTTCGAAACTCGAGTTATGGACGTCGTCGAGAACGAATGCGGGCCTGGCGTCCGGCTGCCGCATGGCGATGCGGATGCCGCTCAAGCGGATGTCCCTGGCGTGACGGATGTAAAAGGCGTAAGCCGGAAGCACGCCGAACATCCGGTTTTCCGGATACTTCGTCGAGTTTTCTTCGATCACCCGCCGGGCGTCCGCCGCGGTTCCCGGCGGGAATCCTCCCAGGATTTCAATCTCCACATCGTGGATATGCACGCGCTCGACACAGCGGCCGGGGATGCCGGTAATGCTGGACGCATAAGGCGTGTAATTGTGTATGGAGCGTTCTTCGTCGTTATACTTTTCCGCGTCGTTCACCTTCGCCCGAATGGCGCTGATGTGAATGTCCTCAAGCGTGCCAGCGCCGGGCGTCACGGGTCCGCTTTCGGTGTAAATAGGCCGGTTGCGGTCGCCGAGTTTGATGAATATGGGCGTCTCGACGACGTCCATGGTGATGTTGCGGACAATCACGTTGCGCATGACGCCGCCGTCGGTCAGTTCGAGCGCGAGCCCCGAGATGCCCGTCTGCCACACCACGTTGTTCTCAATCAGAATGTTTTGGAAGCCGCCCGAAGAATCGGTCCCGGCTTTGATTCCATTGCATAGACTGCGCACCCGGTTATTCCGGATGATCACGTTCTTGCAACCTTCCGATGTATAGCCCTTCAGGCAGATGCCGTCGTCCAGCGCGTTGATGTCACAGTTCTCGACAATGGCGTTCTCGCAGTCGACGATGTTGCAGCCGTCATTATTGCGAAAGGTGCTGTCCCTGACCGTGATCCCGTGGACCAGGACATTCCGGCACCGGGTATAGGTCTCGGTCCAGAATCCCGAGGAGGTGAAGGTAACGCCGCTGACGGCCACATCCGTGCACTCATCGAACCAGATGAGACAGGGCCGGTGCTTTCCCGCACGGCCTTCGGCCAGGAAATCGTTCTGGCCCCGGCTGTTCCCATCCAATATCCCCCGGCCGCTCACCGATACGTGGTGGGCGCCTTGCGCAAAAAGCAGGCTCGTCAGAAGGTAGTCGCTATATCGCGCTTTCGAGCGGGGTGCGTGCGGCGGGTAATCGCGGAACCACGGACTGCCAGCGAGTACCGCGCCCTCGTTGAGGTGAAGATCCACCCGGTCCCTTAGTTCAAGGCCGCCCGAAAGAAACTTCCCCGGCGGCACCACCACACGGCCGCCGCCGGCTGCGGCACAAGCGTTGATGGCCCGTTGAATGGCTTCCGTACACAGCATGCCGCCACCCGGAACGGCGCCATAATCGATGATGTTGAAATGTCTCGGTTGAGCACAAGCCGGGACGCCCGGCGCGTAAACAGCACCCAACACGGCGCGCGCGAAGTCCCTACGGTTCAAAGAAGCCATACCAAAGATCTCCCTGCCTGCCGAATCGCATGAAGCCATTGAATGTATCATAGGAGCGCGGTGGCCGGCTTCTGCACGCACTTTCGCTTTCATCGCAACCTGGCCACCTGCGGTCAGCGATTGAGCCGTGTGCTGCGCTCCGGCTTTATTGTCTTGCAACGGCGCCAGGCGCAGAGGGCCCAAGCAATGTGGT
>CAYSBM010000045.1:11444-12487 GCA_964429095.1 uncultured Solibacteraceae bacterium
TCTTTGTGGCCCACATCGTACCGTAGGAGCCTCCAGTGGTCGGGGACTCCCGCGTCGGCGTAAACCTGCCGCAACTCGCGGTCGATGCGCTCCAAGCCGGCTGGTGGCGTCAGCGGATCAAGATTGCCGGCCAGGCTCAGGTGCGCCCTGGGCGCAATCAGGGCATTGATCTGGGCGGTCGTGAAGTACTTCAGCAACCCGGGAACATAGTAGTAGATTCCGTGTTGCACAAAGCCGCCAGTCTCTAGAGCCGTATGAAAATCCGTCAGGCAGCAGATGTCCACGCAGACCTTTACACGCTCGTCCAAGGCGGCCACCCACCAGGCCATGGTGCTGCCCATGGACAGTCCAAGTGTGCCGACGCGGTCTTTGTCCACCTCAGCCCGGCTCAGAAGGTAGTCCAGGGCGCGTATAGAATCATAGACCATCATGCCCCACAGGACTTGGCCTTTCCAGATCATTTCTTTGAAAACGGTCAACTCCGGGCGCGTCGCCCGCTCGCCGAAAACCCAAGTATCCAGGCATAGCCCGCAATAGCCCATTGAGGGCAGCACATCGGCGTACGGCGGTTGTTGCAAGGCCGGGCGCCCTTGGAGAAACTCGTCGTTGCCCAAGACGTAGTTGCCGCCATGAGCGTGATTATAGAGAATGACCGGGATCTTTCCAGAATAAGATTTTGGGCGCGCAAACCAGGCTGGAACCGGTTCGAAGCCGTTGAGATCCAGCCTCAGTTTCTCCAAAACATAACCCGGCCTTTCCTCTACGGATAAGGCTTCAGCGGCGATGCGCCGGTTGCGGTCAGGCAAGTCGCCCAACAAGTCCCAGAGCTGCTTTCGGCGGCTGGAGGCCGTTGCGAGATCGGGCCGGGATACCGACGCCAGCGGCATACAACCAAGTAACGAACGGCGGGTAATCATAAGAGCACTACGTTGTTAATGACAGAGTATAACACTCCAGATGGGCGGGCGGGCATCGGAAAGACGAGACCCTGTCGGTAGCATGTGAGTTGTCCGGTTGAATTAGCAAGTGAATTGTCCGGCCGA
>CAYSBM010000046.1:0-11720 GCA_964429095.1 uncultured Solibacteraceae bacterium
TAGCGGGGGCGGGGAGAGTGGGCCTTCAGCCGAAGCGGCTGGCCGCGTAGTCGAATGCGGGCCGCTCGGCAAGCTGATCCGCGGTCTCGGCAGCAAGCCTTGCAAATTCAGTTCCTTGCTGATAGGACCGCGGTTCGGCGCCGTCTGGGTGAGCTCGCTGGGAGGCGCGATCAGCGGCGTAATCCGTTGCGCGGCGGTGCCGGGTTGCGAGGGAGTTTGAAACAACTTGCCCGCCGGCAACACTGTGAGCGACACCAGTACGGCTGCATGCAAAGCCACCGAGCCGAGCCCTGCGCGCAGCGCGCGGGCCCTGTCGACTTGCTGCTCATAGTGAAAAAACACCGCCGGCGCCGTGACCTCAGCCTGTTCGGTCTGGACGGGCGTGTTCATCTGCCACCTAGTCAGGACGTCCCTTGGGGTGCGAAGGTTGCCCGGCGAGGCCAGGGCCCTCAGGAAGAGTTTCGACAGGTTGCCAGGGTTTGCGCGACCACCCGGCCGTGCGCTTCAATTTTAGCAAGAATGGCCAGCGCGGCCTCCAGAGCCAGCATCGCATCCTCGCCGGAAACGCGTGGCCGCGCCCGGGTCTCCACCGAGTCCAGAAAACTCTCCATCTCCAGCCGCAAAGGTTCCCCGGCTTCGACCGGCAGAGGCTGAAAATGGATCTGGCGGTCTTCTCCCACGCGTAACAGGTGAGTCTGTTGGCGTGTATAGTCCACCGCAATATACTCCCGCGGCTGGAACAGCCGCAGCTTGCGCACGCGCTCAGTGGAAACGCGGCTGGCGGTCAGATTGGCGATGCACCCGTTGGGGAAGCCGAGCCGGACGTTGGCGATATCCACCTTGGGGGAGAGGATCGAAATACCCGCCGCGGGAATTTCGCTGGGCCTCTGTCCCACCAGCGCGAGCACAATATCCAGGTCGTGGATCATCAGATCCAGCACCACGTCGACATCGAGGCTGCGCGGAGTGAAAAGGCTCAGGCGGTGCACTTCGAAAAACAGCGGCAACCTCACAATGGAAGAGAGCGCCGAAACGGCAGGATTGAAGCGCTCCAGATGGCCCACCTGCAAGATGCGGCCGCGCGCAGCAGCGGTTTCCACCAGCCTGGCGGCAGAGGTCATATCCGCCGCGATGGGCTTCTCCACCAGCACATCCACGCCTTCTTCCAGCAACCGGCAGCCTACGCCGGCATGGGCAGTCGTCGGTACGGCCACCACCGCTGCGTCAACTTGCCCGCCCAGCTCGGCCAGATCCGCGCAGGCGCGGCAGCCATACTCGGCTGCGGCTTCATTGGCTCTTTGCCGGTTTGTGTCCACGGCGGCGATCAACTCCGCCCGGCCGCACTCGCGTATCACACGCATATGCCGCCGCCCGAACTGTCCGGCGCCCACCACGGCCATCCGTATCTTGCTCAATCCGCCTCCTCGGGCGCATAACCGGCGACCGCGATGCGCGCTTGGTTTGCCCGTTCGATCATCTCCTCGCGGTCCAGCATCAGTGTTCGATGCGCGTCCACGGCCAGTGCGGTTGCGCCGGTTTCCTTCATCGCGGCGATGGTGCCCGGACCTACCACCGGAACGTCGAACAGCATGTGGCGCCGCCGGCGGGACACTTTTACCAGGCGTAACGGCCTCCCATTGGCCAGCGTGGCGGCGCGGCGTAGCGTGGCGTCGGTGCCCTCCATAGCCTCCACCGCCACGCAGGCTCCCCCAGCCACCACCACGCTTTGGCCGATGTCGAAGCCCGCCAGAACGCTGGCGATCTTGCGGCCATATTCGATATCGGCCAGTTCCTCCGGCGATGGCGCGCGCTTGGCCAGAATCCCTTCTCCGGCCAGCAGCGGCTTGAGCAGTGCCGTGGAGTCCATCAGAGAAATGCCTTCCTCGGCCAACACCTTGGCCACCGCCCCGATCAGAGAATCCGTGTTCTTGCGCTTGAGAGATGCCAGCAGCTTGACCAATCGCCAATCCGGACGGATGGAAGAGAAAATCTGGGCGTGCTTGACCTGGCCCGCCATGGTGACCTGCCGGATCCCTTCCTGCTTCAGGATTTCGATGAGGCGGCTTAACTGGCCCAACGAAATCCAGTAGCAGCGCGTGGCCAGCGGCTCGACTTCCGGGCTGGCCTCTTCATTGATGGCTACCACGACCACCTCGTGGCCCAGCGCGCGCGCTGACTCCAGCGCCAGGATGGGAAAGCGTCCGTTGCCGGCTATCAAACCGTATCGCATGGCGGTCAGGGCGGAGACATTCACCCGCCCGCTGCTGCTATTTCACCACGCCTCGCTCGCTGGAAGCGATGAACTCGAGCAGTTCTTCGATTTCTGGCAGAGGCGGCACCTCGGCGCGGATGCGCTCGACGGCCTGAGTGGTGTTCAATCCGGCGTGCGTCAACAGGCGCAGAGCCTTGCGCAGCGCTCCGATGGTTTCCGGAGCAAAACCTCGCCGCTCGAGCCCGGTCTTGTTAGCCCCGAAGACCTTGATGCCGCGCTCGCTCACGGTGGTTGAAAACGGCAACACGTCCTGCGTCACCACGCTGTAGCCGCCTACCATGGCGTGGCGGCCGATGCGGCAGAACTGGTGCACGCCGGTCGAGGCGCCGATCACCGCCCAATCGCCTACCTGGACGTGGCCGCCGAAAGTGACGGCATTGGCCAGAATGGTATGGTTGCCGATGGTCACGTCGTGCGCCACATGCACGTAGGCCATCAGCAGGTTATCGTCTCCAATCGAGGTGACCAGCCCCCCGCCCTGGGTGCCGCGATGAATGGTGACAAACTCACGGATGCGGTTGCGGTTGCCGATGCGCGTGTAGGCCCGTTCACCCTTGTATTTCAAGTCCTGGCTGGCGACGCCCACGGTGGTATAGGGAAAGAAAATGTTGTCTTCGCCTATGGTGGTCACGCCTTCCACATAAACGTTGGCCATCAGGCGGGTGCGGGGCCCGATCTCCACCTCGGCGCCGATATAGCACCACGGTCCTATGTCGGCGGATTCGGAGATCCTGGCCGCCGGATCCACGATTGACGACGGATGAATGGGCATGGCCGCTTCAGGCGCCAGCCTGTTTGTCCGGGCGTTCGGCCAGCTTGCACATCACTTCGGCCTCGGCCGCCACGGCGCCGTCCACCGTCGCCTGGCCGCACATCTTCACCACCGAAGCCTTCTTTTTCACCATCTTCATCTCGATGCGCAGTTGATCTCCGGGCACCACGGGGCGGCGGAACCTGGCGTTGTCCACCGAGGCCAGCAGAACCAGTTTCTCATTGCGGTCCTGAATTTCCCTGAGCACCAGCACGCCCGCCACCTGGGCCATGGCTTCAATGATCAGCACGCCGGGCATTACCGGAAATTCGGGAAAATGGCCGGCGAAGAAGGGTTCGTTTACCGTGACGTTCTTGATGCCCACGATGCGGTCCGGCTCCATTTCCAGGATCCGGTCCACCAGCAGCATGGGATAGCGGTGGGGCAAAATTTCCCGAATGGCTTGGATGTCCAATATACTCATGCGGTTCCGCTATTATAGCAATCCCCGCCGCCCGGTTTTTGAAGTTATATTCAGAGAGTGATCAAAAGCGCTGTGGTTCCGGTGGCCGGACTGGGCACCCGGTTGTTGCCCGCGACAAAGTCGCAGCCCAAGGAAATGCTCCCGGTGGCCCGCAAGCCCATCGTGCAATATGTGGCCGAGGAGCTGGTGGCCAACGGCATTGAACAGATTCTGTTTGTCACCGGGCGCAACAAGAGTTCAATTGAGAACCATTTCGATTACGACCCCGAACTGTTTCAAGCTCTGAGTCGCACCAACAAGCATTCGCTGCTGGAGGAGGTCGACTTTCAGGACCTGCGGGCCAAGTTCTTTTACACGCGCCAGGCAATGCAGCGCGGCCTGGGCGACGCCATCCTGTGCGCTGAAAACTTCGCCGGTGAGGAACCGTTCGTGGCGGCGCTGGGCGATTCCATCATCGGTTTGAACGCGCAATCGAAAGCCGTCACCCGCATGGTGGAGCTGTTTGAGTCCCGCCATGCCAGTTGCGTGCTGGCCGTCGAAGAAGTGCCGCGGGAACAGACCATCCACTACGGCGTGGTGCAACCAGCCGGTGGGGAAGACGAGGGTGGCGCGTTCCGCGTGGCCAACCTGGGCCATCGCCGGCCGTTATGTGTTCTCGCCTCTGATCTTCGAGATGCTGCGCCGCCTGGAGCCGGACACGCGCGGCGAGGTGCAGCTTACCGACGCCATCCAACTGCTGTGCGAAGAGGGCCGGCGCGTATTCGCCATCAAGCTTCAGGCCGGGGAAAGACGGTACGACATCGGCAATTTTCCCAGCTATTTTACGACCTTTGTTGAGTTCGCCCTGGCTGATCCCGACTATGGGGCGGACTTCCGCCAAGCCTTGAAATTCATGCTCGAGAAGGGTTAGCCGCCGCGGAACGGCGGTCTGGAATGAGGAGGGAAAAGCAATGAACCGCAGGAATTTTCTGGCAGCTTGCGCCGCAGCTCCCCTTGCGCGCGCCAGCGACCCCAAGGCCTGGTATCCGGCCGCCGGATTGGGCCTGTTTCTGCATTGGGGAATAGCCAGCGTGGCCGAAGTGGAATTGGGCTGGGGCTTGTTCAAGGATGTCGGCGGCAAGGCCCCGCATTCGTCCTGGCCGCCGGAAAACTACATTGCCCTGGCCAAAAAGTTCAACCCGCAGAACTACGACCCGGATCGCTGGCTACGCGCCGCCGCCCGGGCCGGCTTTAAGTACGCGGTCCTTACCACGCGCCACCACGACGGCTATGCGCTGTGGCCCAGCGAATACGGCAACTTTGGCGTCAAGCAGCATTTAGGCGGCCGCGACCTGGTGGGCCCCTATGTGGAGGCTTGCCGCAAGAACGGCTTGAAAGTCGGCTTTTACTATTCGCCCGGCAACTGGCTGTTTAATCCCCCGGGCTGGCCGTGGCTGGGATTCCCGCTGCGCAATGATAAATTCCTTTTCCGCCGCCCGGAACGCAGTGAGAACGCTCCGCGCTATGCCGACGTGCCCATCAGCGAGTTCCAGAAACATTTTGAAACGCTCTACCGCTACGTCAAGGGGCAGATTGGAGAGTTGTTGACCCGTTACGGCAAGATCGACTTGCTATGGTGGGATGGTTACGACTGGCCCATCGGCGTCGAACACCATCCGCAGGAAATGGAGTCTTACGTGCGTTCGTTGCAGCCCGGCATCGTGATGAACGACCGCTACATGATCTGGGATTCGGGCTTGCTGTGGGGCGACTTCCGCACAGAATTTGAAGGCCGCCGTCCCAACACGCGCCCGCGCGGCTTATGGGAGCACAGCGACACCATGTGCGGCGGCATGTGGGGCTATGCCGGGCCCCAAGCTGTTTGCAAAACCTCGGCCTACATCTTGACGCAATTGGTGCGTGACCGGGCTTGGGGCGGCAATTATCTGCCCAATTTCGGCCCGCGGCCGGACGGCACCATGCAGCCCGAATTTTACCAGGTGTGTGAGGAACTGGCGGCATGGATGAAGCACAGCGGCGTTTCCGTATACGGCGTTCAGGCGGGTCCTTACCCCGAGCAAGCTGATGCCCCAGTCACGGTTTCCGGCGACGCCTGGTACGTGCACTTCATTCCAGGCGAAAGCCGGGTGGCCAGATTGGCGATACGCAGCGCGCCGCGCACGGCGCGTTTACTGGCTACCGGAGAGGTGGTGGACTGCGCCTTCGATGGCCAACGTTACGCGCTTTCGCTGCCGCCATCGGCTCCTTCCGGCACTGTCGCTACCGTAGAAGTGCGCTTTTAGCACCCTTTCCACACCGGCGGGCGCTTTTCAAGGAAGGCCGCCATGCCTTCCTGGGCGTCGCCGGCTATGGCGTTCAAGGTCATGATTTCTTGGGCGTAGGTATAGGCCAGATTCTCCTCGAGATCGGCCTGGGCGTAAAAAGCGTGCTTGCCCGCGCTCACAGTGAAACTGCTGGCCTCGGCGATGGCGGAAGCCAGCGCCCGCGTTTCGGCGGCGAGCGAGGCCGCAGGCGTCACCTTGTTCACCAGGCCCCAGTCGGCCGCTGTCTTGGCGTCTACCACCCGTCCGGTAAGCAGCATCTCCATAGCTCGCTTGCGTCCGATAGTGCGCGTGAGAGCCACCATCGGCGTGGTGCAGAACAAGCCGATTCTCACGCCGGGGGTGGCGAACCCGGCCTCTTCGCTGGCGATCGCCAGATCGCAGCTTGCCACCAACTGGCATCCCGCCGCCGTGGCCAGACCCTGCACTTCGGCGATGACCGGCAGCGAGATGCGCTGGATGAGCAGCATGGTCTGGGAGCAAACGTGGAAAATCTCGCGGTATTCGGCCATGCTACGGCCTCTCATTTCATTCAAGTCGTGCCCGCTAGAGAATACCTTGCCCGTGCTGGCCAGGATGACGGCGCGCGCGGAACGGTCCGCGGCCGCTTCAGTCAACGCTGCGGAAAGCTCCCGCAACAGATTCAGCGACAGCGCATTGCGGCGCTCGGGACGGTTCAAACGCAGCACTACGGTGGCGCCTTCGCGCTCGACCAGCAAATCCTGATAGCTCATCTTGGAAATCCCCTTACTTGACCACTTTATCGAAGCCGCCTTCGAGTGTGGTATGGTGCGAGTTTAGGAGCCCTCTGGGAGAGGAACTGAAAACATCGTGGAAACCATTCTGCTGCTCTTGCATACCGATCCGGATGGCAAACTGCCGCAGGCGGCGCTGGAAGCGCTAACCGCTGCCCGCCAGACAGCCTCCGCGCTGGGCGCGCCTTTCTTGGCCGGCCTGGTAGGGGGCGACGTGAGCGCGGCTGCGGCGAGCATCGCGGGTTGTGGCGCGGCGCGCTTCTTGGCGGTCTCCGGAGCGGAGTTTGCAGCCGCGCGTTATGCCACCGATGCGGCGGCGGCCGAGGCCATCGCCCGGGCGGCGCAGGCCACACTGATCCTGGCGCCGCATACCTCACGTTGGGCGCGCGCCGCTGCCGGCGTGGCCCAGCGGCTGGGCGGGCGCATCGATACCCACGCGACCGGCATTGCGGGCGCCAGAATCACGCGCTGGTACTACCGCCAGCGCATGGAAGCCACGCTTACCCGCAGCGAGCGGCCCTGGATTGTGTTGCTCGACGCCGGATGTTTCCCCGCCTGGGAAGGCGAAGCCGGCGCACCGGAAGTCGAGACCGTTCCGGTTGCCCTTAGCGCCGCTCATCAGCGCACCATGGTGGCCGGTTTTCAATCGCCTTCCAGCGACGCCCAAACCATCCGGCCCGATGCGGATCTACTGTTTGTCGCCGGAGCCGGCTGGACCAAACCGCAGGCTGACGGACAGGCGCATGCAGCCGAAGCCGAAAAACTGATCTTGGAATTTCTTAGCTTGACCAAAGCTTCGCTGGGCAGCAGTAAGTCGCTGGTGGACCTGAGCGGGGAAGGCCAGGCGGTATTGCCGTTTCTTACCCACCTGAATCAGGTGGGACAGACTGGTTCAACGCCCCGCCACCCGAAGGGTCTGGCCACCTGTTGCCATGGCGAAGAGCCGCATGTGGTCGGATGGCGGTTCATTCACGAGCGCCGCGCCGTCAATCTGGATCCCAATTGCGGCTGGGCGCGTGGGAAAGCCGACGTAGTGTATGTGGCTGACGCGTTTGCGGTCATGAAGAAAGTGAACCAACTACTAAGCCAGGAGTAGGACCTAAGGAGGGTAGGAATGCCCATGCCGATTCGCCTCAGCCGCCGCGCCCTGCTAGGTTCGGCGGCCGCCGCCTGCCGGCCGGTTTTCGCCTCGCCAGCGCCCGCCGCTCCGGTAGCCATCGCCCGCTACCGCGCCTACGACGAAAAGTTGGATGCCACTTTGTCGCGAATGTTCGCTCAGATTGGCGGCATCGACAAGTTGGTGCGGGGCAAGACCGTCGCGGTCAAATTGAACCTTACGGGCAATCCCGACCGGTTTCCGGAACGCGCCGACATGCCCTACCGCACGCACCCGCTGACGGTGCTGGCAACGGCGCACCTTTTGGCCCGCGCCGGCGCCCGGCGCATACGCTTCATCGAGAGTTTCTTTCCCGCGCGGCAAGACCTGGCGCTTTGGGCGCGCTACGGTTTGGATGTAAGAGCCATCTCGAACTGCGGCGCCAAAGTAGACTGGGAAAACACGCAGAATCTTGGGCAAGGCGGCAAGTATGTGCGCATGAAGGTCCCCTGGGGCGGCTATGTCTTTCCCGCTTTCGACCTCAATCATTCCTATGCCGACTGCGATGTCTACGTTTCCATGTCCAAGCTGAAGAACCATTGGGTGGCCGGCTTCACCATGGCCCTCAAGAACAATTTCGGGAACACCCCCTGCTCGCTCTACGGCGGAGACTGCGGTCCGAATGGAAACGAGGATCCGAAGAAGGAACGCGGGGATGTGTGCCATTCGGGCTCCGGCAAGCCGCCCCGCGGCGTGCCTCAGGAGCTTGACCCCACCTCGCCCCGGGAAGCCGGCTACCGCGTGCCTCGTATCCTGGTGGACCTGGTGGGAGCGCGGCCGGTGGACCTATGCATCATCGACGGCATCGACACGATTCGGGGCGGCGAAGGCGTCTGGAACCCGGGTACCGAGCGCATCCGTCCGGGTCTGCTGCTGGTGGGCCGCAATCCGGTCTGTACGGATGCAGTGGGCGTGGCCGTCATGGGCTATGATCCCAGGGCGGACCGCGGAACGAAACCCTTCCTCCACGGCGACAATTCGCTCAAGTTAGCCGAGCAAGCCGGCATTGGGACGGCGGACCTCGCGCGCATCGAAGTTGTTGGCCTGTCCCTCAAAGAAGCCGTTTACGATTTCGGTCCCGGCCCCATCGGGAAACGCATTCTGAGTTAGAGCGTACCTTTGGTTGGTATCGGTCCTCAGGGCTTCAATTTCAGCAAGAAGCCGCTGGCGACGCCGCCTTCGGAAGGTTTACCGGACCCATCCGTGGTCGGCAAATCGAAGGAATAGGTGCTGCCTGCGGCATAAAGGTCTCCGGCAGCATCCAGCGCCAGGGCGGTGATGGCGTCCACATAAGCCCCGCCGAACGTGGTGGTGGAAAGCAGGCCAGCGGCGCCGGGCTTGCCCGGATCCAGGATGCTGATGAAAGCATCTACCATTTGAACCGCCGGAGAGTCGCCGCGAGCCGGCATGTCGTTGGAAATTGTATAGCCGGCCACGGCCACCCGCCCGTCTCCGAGAAGCTTCAGAACATTGGGGACGTCCGCATCCGATCCGCCCAGGTAAGTTGCATACTTCAGGGGTTGGCTGTCGCCGGCCGACGGCGTGAAGCGGACAACGAACCCATCCACTTCACCCGCGAAGCGGGACTGCGCGGCATCCGCCGTCACCGGAAAGTCCACCGACATGGTGTAGCCGGTTATCCAGACGTCCTCGTTGCTATCAAGGCCGATGCCGGTAGCCACGTCCAGGTCCGTGCCGCCGATGCAGGTGGCGTAGACCAGAGCGTCCAGTCCCGGCAAGTCCAGATTCAGCTTAACAATGAAGGCGTCCCCGTAACCCCGCTCGGTGGTTTGCCAGCCATCCCAGGTCGTCGGAAAGTCGGAGGAGAAGGTGTAGCCGGCAAAATACACCACGTTGCCCTCGGGGTTGACCGCCACGCCGGCGGCAATGTCGGTGCTGTCGCCGCCGAAGAAGGACGAGTACAGAAACGTCATTTCGGCATCCGGGGCGGGATCGACTTTGAACAGGAAGATCTCATAGCCCCCACGGTTAGCGCCTTGGACGCCGTACTCGACGGCGGGCAGTGTCGGCGAATTGCTGGTACCGATCACGATGGCCCGCCCATGCTGGTCCAAGGCCATGCCGCGGACCATCTCATCCTCTTCTCCACCAAAGTAGCTGCTATAGACCAGGGAATCCGTTCCGGCGGCCGATGGATCGATCACCAGCAGGAAAGCGTCGGCCTTGCCGGCAGCCCCGTTTTGCATTTGCGTGCCAGCGGTGGGAAAGTCGGTACTGCTGGTTTCGCCGGCCACGTACACCCGGCCATCGGCGTTCACGGCGATGGCGCCCCCCGCATCGAAATCCGAGCCGCCGATGTAAGCCCAGTAGAGAAGGGAGAGACTCCCATCCTCGCCGATCGAAAAACGCGCCACGAACGCATCGCGGTAAGCTTTAGAAACGCTGGCGTATGGCTGCGGAAGTTCCGTGACATCCACTTCTCCGAAAGCCGAGCCGGTAATCCAGATGCCACCGTCTTTGTCCAGGGCCACGCCGCGGACAAGCTGATTTTCCTGCCCCTTGGTGTAACCGGCATAGAGGATCGGATCGATCACCAAGGTCTCGTCACGGTTATACGGGCCGAGTGCGATGCCGATTTCACCGTCTTGCCGGATTCTGTAACGGGCTTCCACCGCCGTGCGTTTCGCACCGTTCTGCTGGTAAGCCACAGGCGGCGCCTGGATAACTTCAGCCCCGCCCATGTCCAGGTGCAAGGAGCCGCGCTCGTCCAGCCGCATGCCGCGCGCGCCGTTGAATTTCAAGCGAATCTGGCCGGGGTCGGCGCCAGGAGCCACCACCAGGTCATATTCCAGGCGCGCGCCATTGAAGTAGTAGGCCACATCGATGCCGGGATACGGCTGCATCCAGCGCACCCGCGCAAAGTGCGGCACCCCCATGCGCCAGTGTTCCGGGTGGTTTCCAACCACGTAGTTGGTGCGCGCCGTCTGCAACTGCTCTCCGCGGTGGCGCGCGTGTGCAGAAGCGCCCACAAGCCTCAACTCCAGCTTGCCGTGCGGGCAAGAGAAATCCGCGCCCGTGGAAAGAATCGAGAGCCGGCCGTAGCGGGACCGGGCCTCAAAACGCACTTGTTCGCTCAGTTGACCCCGATTGGGTTCGAACCAGGACGGCATACCCTCCAGAGCCTTCTCGCCGAGTGAGAGATCGGCGTGCATCGGCGCCCGGATAGTGGCAGAAACCGGCGAACCGGCCAGGAAAAGTATGAAGACACCTAACCCGCTTGCGAAACGCATGGAATTCACTCTAGTATTCTATCGCCATCCGGAGCCGCAAGTGCGCTCGTCTGACCGTGCCCCGGCTCCACTTCAAAGCATGCTGGACGCAGGCAGCCGCAAGGAGGGTTTCAAAAAACGTTGCCGGGATGCGCAAGAATCCCCCGCGTGGTGCGCCGCTAGCGCCTCAGGGATGCCCGAAGCACGGGACCGTGTCGCTGCGGTATCCCCCGTTTCCAAATCAGCAGCCGCACCATGCGGGGCTGTTGTTACAATTAGTAGCAAGCCCCGTACCGTGAACGGAAATCGAATCTTTCTATGCGGGCGATTCACAATTCTTTGCACTGGGCGGCCGGCTTAAGTTTATCGATCTGGACCAGTTACATACGTTTCTGGAAATCGTGCGGCTGAAAAGTTTCTCTAAAGCAGCCGAAACCTGCTACCGCACGCAACCCGCCATCAGCGCCCAAATCCGTCAATTGGAACTGGAACTGAACACGGCGCTGTTTGACCGGCTAGGCACCAGGATCGCTCTCACCGCCGCCGGCAAGATATTCGCCGGCTATGCCGAGAAGATCCTCGATCTGCGCCGTCAGGCACAAGACGCCATACATGATCTGGAACAGGCGCCGCGCGGTGAACTTGTCATTGCAGCCAACGAAGCTACCTGCATTTATGTGCTGCCGCGCGTTTTCGCGCATTACCAACAACAGTTCCCGAACGTCCTAATGCATGTGGACCGTTCCTACGG
>CAYSBM010000046.1:11730-12462 GCA_964429095.1 uncultured Solibacteraceae bacterium
CCGCGGTGCTCGAAAACCCCGCCGCCTTTGGCATCACGCAGCTGCCCGTGCCGGAGCGCCGCATTCAGGTTGTGAAGATCCACTCCGATGAAATCAAACTCATCACCCCCGCCGGCCACCCGCTGGCTTGCCGGCCGGCGGTCGCCTGCCAGGATTTGATCCCCTACCACCTGATATTGCCGAGGTATGGAGCCACGCGGCGGCGGCTAAACGATTGGCTGGAACCGGTCGAAGATAAGATACAGGTTTCCATGGAGCTGGATTCCACGGAAATGATCAAGCGGTTTGTGCTGGCTGGCTTGGGCCTGTCATTTCTTGCTGGCTCGCATTGTGTGGAAGATGTTGCGGCTGGAAGGCTGGCGGCGATTTCGCTGGCGCCTGAGCCCATGTTGCGTCACTTGGGCCTGATCTATCGCAAAGATAAGGCGCTGTCGAAAGCGGCTCTGGGATTCATACAGGTGGTGCTGGAATATGCCGGGGTGAGCCGCGCGGCCGGCGCCGGTAACCCGGAGCGAGTGGAAAGAACGTGAGTGCGCCTGAAGAGCGAGAGGTCGTAAAGAGTTCTGCCGTCCTGATTGCGTCGGGAGAAAAAGTGCGCTTCTACCGCAGCGTGGAGGACGTGCCGCTACGGTTGCGCAAGCGCCTGATCGAGTCCACCAACAGCATCAATTCCGGAACCATCCTGATTGCCAACCGCGCCGCGCGGGAGCGCATCCTTGACGCTCTACGTGC
>CAYSBM010000047.1:0-1850 GCA_964429095.1 uncultured Solibacteraceae bacterium
CGTTGAGTTTCATGAAAAGAATCCATACGCGCCGCCGATGCCCGGTGATCCCGACCATGTCTATGCCTCCATGGGCAACTATATTTTTTCCTGCAAGCGCCTTTATGACGAATTGTGCGCCGACGCCAGGAATGAAGAAAGCACGCACGACTTCGGACGCGATATCCTGCCCAGTCTGATCGGCCGCGCCCCCATGTACGCCTATAATTTCAATACCAACGTGATTCCGGGGGATCCGCCGGATCAGGAACCGTACTGGCGCGACGTGGGGACGGTGGACGCCTACTGGGCGGCAAACATGGACCTGCGTTCGGTGCGTCCGTCGTTGAATCTTTACAACCGGCAGTGGCCGCTCCGCACGGCTGGTTACTCGGATCCCCCTGCCAAGTTCACTTTCGACGACGAAGGGCGCCGCGGGCAGGCCATTGATTCGGTGGTTTCGGGCGGGGCCATTCTTTCGGGCGGAACCGTGCGGAACTCCGTCATCGGCCGCTTCGTGCGCGTGCATACCGGCGCTCATGTGGAAGATTCTGTCATCTTCGACTACTGCGATATCGGCCGGCGGGCGCGGATCCGCCGCGCCATCATCGACAAGAACGTCTCCATCCCACCAGACTCGATCATTGGCTACGACCTGGAGAAGGACCGGCAGGAGCACTATGTGACGGAGAGCGGTATCGTGGTGGTCGAAGGCCACCGCTCCCCGGTCGAGTTAGCCTCGATTCAGGCCTGAGCGCCCGCTTCAGTGGATTTCGAAAGTCCCGAAAACCAGGCTCAGCTCTCTGTTGTCACTTTCGGACAGGAAAACGCGCTCGCTCTCCAGGGTGATCTCCATCTCGGCTTTGCCGACGGCGCTGGCGGGCAGGGGGCAATCGAAGGTAAACTGCGCATCTCCGCTGGTAATTTTGAGCGGAGCCAGGCGCACGCCGTCCACCGTGACAAACAGCGACAACGGTCCGGCCAAAACCTGGCGGCGCGGGCAGAACCCTTGAATCCTTAACTTTTTGCCGGGCGCATCCGGTCCCCGCAGCCGCAAAGTTGCGCGGCGCGGCATCCAGCGCCACCCGTCTTCGATGCCGTACCAGCTATCGCCGAAGAGGTGGGCATCCAGCGGATTGCCGGCGTTCGCTGTATATTGCGGGCTGTTCTCCAGGTGTTTGCCCATTGTCTTCGCGTAAGACCGCGTGATGTTGACCAGGCGGTCGCCGACTTGATACACCTGGACCTTATGCTCCACTAATGCGTGCAGCACCGCTTGCGGGGCCAGGATGAAGCGGCTCGGGTCCCCGAGGGACGGCAGATGCTGGATGCGCTTTTCGGTGCCGGGCTCCAGGTAAACGTCACTCACACCCACCGCCCGGAAGCAGCCGTCCATAATCCCTCCCCAAAACAGCCCGTCATCTACGCCCGTCAGCAGGATTGCCTGATGGGGGTGAAGTTGGCGCGCCTCAGCCACGCCCAGCGTCATATTCCGGACGCGCTTGGCGCGCGCATGCCACCATTGCGTGACTCTGAGAACCTGAGGTACGGAGACAACCAGGAAAAAAGCCGCCATGGCGGCTGCCGTGGCGCGCCACAACCACATCTTGCGGCCGTGACGGGAAAATGCGTACGCTACAGCCGCTGCGCCGAGCCAGGCTACCCCGATAGACGGCAGCGTCAGGTAGTAATCGGAAATGTGGTCGCGCAGCGGCAACACCGGCCCGAGGACGATGAAAAACCAGATCAGAAAAAACAGGGGTGCGCGGCTACCGCGCCGGGCCAGCCACGCTGCATATCCTACCAGAGCCACCGTGTAAAGCGCGGTGGCCCCATATAGATCCCAGCGGAGCGGCGGCGTAGCTGGGCAT
>CAYSBM010000047.1:1860-5891 GCA_964429095.1 uncultured Solibacteraceae bacterium
CGTCTTGTTGATGAAAGTGAAAATCACCGCCTGCGCAAACTATGTCTACGTCTTTATGAAAAGCCTCCGCGCGCACAGCAGGGCGTAGGCGGCCACGATCGCCGGGTAGACGAGGGTGGTTTCCATGACCAGAAACCCGGTGAGATAAGGAACCCATTGCCAGTAATAATAGCGGCGGTTGCCGGTTTCTTCGTAGCGTAAGAAAAGGTGGAAGGCGGCAAGCAGCATGCAGCCGCACAGCACCTGCATATACGCGCTGGTCCAGCTCATCGCCATCACCAGCACGGTGTTGGATACCCAGAAAACGGGCGCCAGGAATCCGGCGACCCTCGAGCGTGTTAGCCGGAGGGCAATCGAACTGATCAGCACCAGATTGACGAACTGGGTCAGGAATACCATGATCCGGAATGGGAGTGGCTCCACGCCGAATACCGTCGTGAACAGCAGAAAGAAACCGCGCTCGCTCAGAGGGCGGAACGTGCCATGTCCGGTCGGCGTGAAAAGGGCGCGCATCAGGCTGGGCCAGTCATATACCTGAAAGCGCAGGCTGAGCCAGGCGAAATCGTCGTGCAGAAACCAGATGGTCAACCCCTTCCAATACAGAGCGAGGCAAAACAGACTGGGAAGCGCCCAGTAAGCGGTCTTCAAGAGACGTTCCCGCCAGCTCATGCCGCCGCGTACCCCCGTGGATGGGCGGAGTGCCACATCCAGGCCGTGTGTATGATGTCGTCAAGCTTCACAAACGCCGGTTTCCAGCCCAGCACCCGCTGCGCCCTCGCGGCTCCGGCGACCAGATGCGAGGGGTCCCCGGGGCGGCGCGGCCGGAATTCAATGGGAATTTCCCTGCCGGTCACGCGGCGGGCGGCTTCGATGACTTCCAGGACCGAATGGCCGCGGCCCGTGCCGAGGTTAAAGCAGCCGCTGGGGTTTCCCGCCGCCAAGTAATCGAGCGCCAGCATGTGCGCTGAACCGAGGTCGGTGATATGTATGTAGTCGCGTACAGCCGTGCCGTCGGCAGTGGGATAGTCGTTGCCGTACACCTCCACGCACGGTAGTTTCCCGGCGGCTGCGGCCAAGACGTTGGGGATCAGATGCGTTTCCGGATCGTGGTCTTCGCCGCACTGCCGAGTGGCGCCGGCAGCGTTGAAATAGCGCAAGGCGACGAACTTCAAACCATGGGCCTGGTCGCAGCTTTCCAGGATCCGCTCCATAAAGAATTTGCTCCAGCCGTAAGGATTGGCCGGATCTTGGGGGTCGCATACCTGGTTGGCAGCGCTTGCGGCTCTCCGTAGGTGGCGCAGGTCGAAGAGAAAACGAGCCGCTTCACCCCGGATTGAATCAACGCTTCAAGAAAATCGACACCCTCGGCGGTATTGTTGCGAAAGTAACGCAGAGGCTCCACCACCGACTCCCCGACATAGGCGAAAGCGGCAAAGTGCACGCAGGCATCGACTCCCCGTTCGCGCACGATTCTGGCGACCAGGGCTTGATCGCGGACGTCGCCTTCATAGAAGGCCGCCTTCGCATGCACGGCCTCGCGGTGGCCCCGCGTCAGATTGTCGAGCACGGCTACCTTCTCGCCTCTGGCGAGCAGCATCTCCACCGTGGCGCTGCCGATGTATCCCGCGCCCCCTGTTACTAAAATGCTCACTCGTTTTCCTCCAGTTTCAGATGACCGAACCGGGCGGCGCCGGGCGAGGACCCTTCAAACACGTATGGCTGATGTCCCGTCTGTGCGGCATAGGCCGCCGCAATTTGTAGCACCGTCTGGCGGGCTGAGGCACGGCCGAATATGCACACGGTTCCGCCGCTGCCTCCGCCAGTGATTTTGGCTCCGTAAATGCCCTCCTGGGGGCCGGCCTCGCGCGCCAGCTCCACCAGCCGGTCGGTGGCCGCTGATCCCAATCCGCACGCCGAGTAGCTGGCATGTGATTGGTACATCAGCTCCCCCAACAGGCGCAACGCAGTTTCGTCGCAAGGTCCGGCAAGCAGGGCGGCGAAGGCGCGCACGCGGAAATGTTCGTAGACAGGATGCGCGGTGGGCGCCCGCACCGCGTAGTCACAGTCCGGCTCCACACGCGTTGCCGCTTCCGGAGCGGCGCCGTAGCGCCCCAGGAACTCGCTGCCATGGATGCGCTCGGGCAGACGCGCGGCATAATATTGCTCGAACTCGGAGGGCTCCAGGCGCGCCAGATATGGCCCGAGCTGAGGCGACTCCAGCATGCGCAGGCCCATGAACGCGCCCGCGCGTACCGAACTGTAACTCGCCCCGGAGACGGCATGCCGGACCCCGGAATCCAGGCCCCACACGGCCATGCCTTCCGGCAGCCCCACAGTGCCCAGCAGTTCGGCCGGCTGGCAAAGTAAGGCGAGCAGACGGTCCGGTTCACCGCACGCCGACGTCATCTGGTCCATAACGCCGCACGGCGCGCCCACAACCTCGTTCTCCACCTTCTGGCACAGCAGGGCCATTTCGCGGCTGCCGACTACGATCCCGAAAGCCGCCGCGACAGCTTGCATCACCGCCACTTCCAGCGCGGCCGAACTGCTGACTCCCTTGCCTTCCGGAACATTTGAATCGATCAGTATTCGCGCACCGCGGCCGAAATGCACGCCCCTTTCGCGTGACAGAACCAGAAACGCTCCTGCGGCATAGGCGGCCCACGCTGCGGCCGGATCACGCCGAAAGAATGTTCGCGCAGCAGGATAATCAAGAGCCAGCAGATCGTCGAGCGGCGCTTCAAAGTGCGCCGCACGGCCGTTAGCCTCTCCTCTGAGGCTGGTAATCCGCACCCGGCGCGAAGCATCGGTTTGCGCGGCAGCCAGCGTGGCCTCCCGCAGCGGCCATTGAAGCACCAAAGATCCCGAGTAATCCGCGATTCCGCCCATGACATCCAGCCTTGCCGGCGCGCGCGCCACCCACAGGGGTTCGCCAGGAGCAAACAGATCTTTCCCCTGGCGGTGGAGCGTGTCCATGAACGCCGGAACATCCTCCAAACCAAGGGTTGAACCGCTCACGATGCAGTACATGGGCTTAGGTTGCCTGTTTTTCTCAAGGTTAACAAATCGCACTGCTACGGAACGCCTGCCACAGAGTTACTATGAGCATCTATGGCCATGTGGAACCGCAGGAGTTGGCTCCGGCGCGCGGGTGCATGGTGTGGGTCGGCGCTTGCCGCCTCGCCCCAACGCCGCCTGAACGTATTGTTTCTGTTCACCGACGACCAGCGCGCCGATACGATTGCCGCCCTCGGCAATCCGCATATCAAGACCCCGAACCTGGATGCTTTGGCGCGCTCCGGCATGGTGTTTCACAACGCCTACTGCATGGGCGGCAATTCGCCCGCTGTATGCCTGCCCAGCCGCAACATGCTGTTGAGCGGCCGCACGTTCTTCCGCTACGGCTTCAACGCACCCGCCGGCGCTCCGAATTTTCCGGACGCCATGCGCGCCGCCGGCTACGAGACCTACCACCACGGCAAGCGAGGCAACACGGCTCTGGCGATCCAGGCCCGCTTCGAGCACAACCTGTACCTGGACGACGAAGCGGAACGCCGCAGCGGCGAGCCGGGCCGGCAGATCGTTGACCAGGCGATCCATTTTCTTGAACAGCCGCGCCGGCGGCCCTTCTTCATGTATTTGGCCTTCGGCAATCCGCACGACCCGCGCGTGGCCCACCGCCGTTATCTTGACCTTTACGATCCGGCCAAGATCCCTCTGCCCAGGAACTTCCTCCCGGTGCATCCTTTTGACAACGGCGAGATGACTATCCGCGACGAACTGCTGGCGCCGTGGCCGCGAACCGCTCAGGAAATCCGCCGGCAGCTTGCCGAATACTGGGCGGTGGTGACCGGCCTGGACGAGAACATCGGCCGTTTGATATCCACCCTGCGGCGGTTGGGGCTTTACGACAACACCATTGTGTTGTTCTCATCCGATCAAGGCATCGCTCTTGGAAGCCACGGGTTGATGGGGAAGCAGAACCTTTACGAACACAGCATGCGGGTCCCGCTGATCATCCGCGGCCCTGG
>CAYSBM010000047.1:5901-12400 GCA_964429095.1 uncultured Solibacteraceae bacterium
CAGGGGCAGTTCGGCCAGGTCGGCGGCCACGGTGATCTCGGCGCCGCCTCGGCTCCCGCCGTCGAAGACGTCGCCGGTGAACCAGTGCCGCCAGCGCCCCGGGGGCAGCAGCACGGTTCGCTGGCGCTGGCCCTGGGTCAACACCGGGGCGACCAGCAGGCGGGGCCCGCTGAGCATCCGCGGCCCTGGACTGCGGGCCGGCTCGACCAATGCCTTCGTGTACTTGATGGATATTTTTCCCACCGTCGTGGAGTTGGTTGGAGGAACGCCGCCGGCGGGTCTCGACGGGCGCAGCTTCGCACCCATCCTGCGGGGCAGGGCAACCAAAGCCAGAGAGTTCATCTTCCTGGCCTACCGCGACGTCCAACGCGCCTACCGCGAGGGCCGCCACAAACTCATCGTGTATCCCAAGATCGGAAAGCGGCAGTTGTTCGACCTGGCAAGAGATCCGGACGAAGTGCGGGATCTCTCCGGCCTACTACCGCAACAGGTGCGCATCGCAGGCATGCTCGAAATGATGCGCGAGGCCCAGGCTGAATTCGGTGATACAGATCCGCTGATCGTTGATCATCCCGCCGGAGCCGAGTTCCACCCGCCGGAGGGAGAGGTTCTGGAGCGGTTGTTGAAGCGGGCGGGAGTCGAGCGGCGCAGCCCGTAGCCGAGCTTAGCTTAGCAATCCGCGCTTGCGCAGCCCCGCCACCAGCAGCGGCGCGATCTGGTCATGGATCGCCTGGTTGGCGTAGCCGGCCCAACTAACGTCGGTTTCTGTATCGAGCGGCGCCACGAGCGGGCCGCCTGAAGCGCCGGTTACAATCACCCCAGCTTCGCGGGCGATGAGTTCGGTGCATAGGTCGTAGGGGTGGCAGCACAATCCCAGAGCCATGCCTTGTTGCGCCAGTACGCGTTCGGCGAAAGGCCGCAGGTCGGCGATGAAACGATCATGGCCGCACATCAGCTCATAGAGCTGGCCTCCGGTGGATATGTATTGATCCTCGAAGCAGTGCGCCTTGCCGGGCCGGATGGGTTCCAGCGCGCCTTGGATGATCTCTTCGTCGATGGCCGCCAGCACATCGCGCGCGCCCGGAAAGAAACGCACCACCATGGCGAAGCCGTGTGCGATGGTGGCGGCTTGGGAAGGGCGCAGCGCCAGCGGTTGGCGTTCTCCAGTGAACCGGTTTACGCGTTCAGCGTGGACCCCTTCGCCGCGCACCGCCCATACCTGGTCCATCAGATACTGCTTGAGCAGCGGAATCTCGGTCTGCACAGCCAGTTCGACATCGGCAAGAGTAGTCGCCCTTCCACGGTTGGGGGCTACTCCAGTGAGGATCCATGCGCTGCGCTTTTGATACATCAGCCCGCGCGTGCCGTCGATGGGGTCGATGATAATGCGCCAGCGCGCGTCTTTTTCCGCTGTTCCGCGCGGCAGCGTAACGCCCTTGCTGGGCAACCCCTCGGCGATCAGCACCAGAGGTGCCCGGCGCGCCACTTCTCTTTCGAAAGCCTCCAGGATCAATGTTTCACTGATTTCGTCAACCGCGTAAATGGTGTCGCCGGACTCCTCTTTGGCTACGCGCGCCATTTCCTCCAGAGAAGCCCGCTCGCAGGCGCGCACCACTTCGTCGCGAATGTGTTCGTGCAACCTGCGGATGGGCTCCAGCAGGCTGTCCGCGCCCGTGCTCATGAGGCTCCGCTCCTGATTCGTTTGTAGTGCTCTTGGGGTTGCGCCCGCAACTCAGCCGCTTTCTCTTCAGGCGAGGTGTCGCTCAGGAAATTGCCTCCGCCGGTCTCCGAGCCGGCCAGGTATTTCAGCAGGTTGGGCTTGCGCAGCGGCGGCTGGAACTGCATGTGAAAGTGGAAAAAACTGCTGTAGTCGGCGCCGTCCGTGGGCGCCTGATGGAGGGAGAGGACGTAAGGGAAGGACATCCGCCACAGGTTGTCGTAACAGATCTCTACGCGTTCCAGAGCCAGCGCCAGATCGGCGAGTTCCTGTTCCGACAATGTGGCCAGGCTGGCGTGCGTCGACTTGGGCGCGACATAGAGTTCGTAAGCGTAACGGGCGAAATAAGGGATAAAGGCGATGGCGGTTTCGTTCTCGTACACGATGCGGCGTCCGTCGGCGCGCTCGGCTTCCAGGACGTCCTGAAAGAGCACGCGCCCGGTTTCAACCTTGTGCCGCAGGCTGACTTCCGCGTATTTCTCCACGTTTTTCCACACGAAATTGGTGGCGTAGATCTGGCAGTGGGGATGGGGGTTGGAACAGCCCACTACAGCGCCTTTGTTTTCCCAGATCAGCACATGGTTGATTCCCTGTATGGCGCCCAACTCGAGGTACTGTTCGCGCCAGGCCTTCAACAGGCGCTCAATCTCAACCGGGTTCAGTTCCGCCAGCGTCAGGTTGTGTTTGGGGCTGTAGCAGAGCACGCGGGCGATGCCGCGCGCCGGACGGTTGCGGTAAATGCCCGGCGGCGCTTCAAGTTTTTCCGGCGCCTCCAAGCTCACGCTTGGATGATCGTTGTCGAAAACAAAAATGTGATCGTAGTGAGGATTGCGCTTGCCACTTACCCGCAAATTGCCCGGGCAAAGATAACAGTCTTCGTCATACTCCGGCAGCGGTGGTTCCTGGCTGGCTACCTGTTCACCCTTCCAGGGACGGTTCTGACGGTGCGCCGCCACCACCACCCACTCTTCGCGCAAGGGGTGCCAGCGTTCTTCCCAAATCATGAATGCCAATTACCAGAAGACAATATTCAGGGCGGCGAACACAACCGCCACCAGCGCCGCCCAGAAGACCGGCCGTTTGTAAAGCGGAAGGTGGCCCTCGCCGGGCACGGGCGTGAGGCCGTAGACCAAATTCCGGAGTTCCTCCTCCGGTTTTGGCCGGCTCGCCAGGCTCACCAGCACGGTGACCGAGACGCAGATGAGCCAGCTCCAGAGCCCGCGGTACATGTTCTCGGCCATATCCCGGGCCTTGCTGGAAAGCGCGATGTAGGCCAGCGCGCCGGGATCCAGCTTCACCCAGGCCCACATGCCGATGCTTGAAATGGTGCCGGCCAGCAGCCCCCAGAATCCGCCCGCCGGCGTGGCGCCTTTCCAGAGCATGCCCAGCAGTACGGTGCCGAACAGTGGCGCGATAAAGAAGCTGAACAGCGCCTGCACATAGTCCATGATGCTGAGAAACGCCATGACGGCATAGGCTGTGCCGATCGAGACCAGCACGCCGAGCAGCGTGCACCAGCGGCCCACTCTGACGTAGTGCGCGTCGCTGGCTTGCTTGTGCAGCAGCGCCCGGTAGATATCATAGGTCCACACCGTGGCGAAGGCGCTGACATTGCCCGCCATGCCGCTCATAAATCCCGCGATCAGCGCTGTGATGCCCAAGCCGAGCAGGCCCGGACCACAATAGCGTGCCAGCATCAATGGCAGCACTTCGTTGTAGCTGTGGCCGCCGGCGGCCAGCGCCTCAGCTTCTCCCGTCAACCGCATCGGCAACACCGCCAGCCCCAGCAGTCCCGGCAGGATCACGATGAATGGCACCATCATTTTGAAAGCGGCGCCAATCACGGGAGCCATCTTGGCCGAGCGCAGATCTTTGGCGGCCAGCACCCGCTGCACCACCAGAAAGTGGGTGGGCCAGTAACCGAACGAGATCACCCAGCCCAGGCCCAATACGATGCCGGTCCAGTGGATCCCCATGGGGTTGTCGCTGAACGAGCCCATGGTGCGCCACAGGTGGGTGTAGTCCTGCCCCGGAAAATTGCGGGCGATACGCGCCACCATACCGTCCCAGCCGCCAGCCTCCACCAGCCCCAGAATCGGAACCAGCAGCGCTCCCAGCCAGATCAGGACGAATTGCAGGACCTCATTGAAAATCGCCGAAAGCAAGCCGCCCGCTACCACGTAGGCGGCCACGGTGAGCGAAGAGACCCAGATGCTGAAATTGATGTCCCACCCCAGGACGACTTTGAGCACCAGCGCCATCGAGTACATGTTGATGCCGCTCATCAATACGGTCATCAGCCCGAAGCTGATGGCCGAAAGGGCGCGGGCTGGTTCCCCGTAGCGCAGTTTGAGATAACCGGGTACTGAATGCGTCTTTGAGATGTAATAGAACGGCATCATCACCACGCCCAGGAAGAGCATGGCGGGAATGGCCCCCACCCAGTACCAGTGCGTGGCCAGAATGCCGTATTGGTAGGCTGCTGCCGCCCAACCCATCAGTTCAAGCGATCCCAGATTGGCGGCCACAAAGCTTAAGCCTGCGATCCAGGCGGTCATCTCCCGCCCGGCCATGAAGAAGTCTTCGCCGGTACGGGTGTGGCGCTTTAGATACAACCCGATGCCCAGCACCGCCGCAAAGTAGGTTACGATGATGGCCAGGTCGACGGCGCCCAAGCTCAGCAAACGCTGAGGGGCGCTGCCGGCAGCGTTGCTGATCAACAGGGCGGGAATCATAAACCAACGATTATACCCGGCCCGCGCCGGAGCCGCCCTGCAAGACGCGGAGTTCGCCGCGGATGCCGCTGCTCAGGTGCGGCCGCCCGCTTGGGAAGCCTTGGCTGCCTCCTCCAGACAGAAGCGGGCTTCTTCGCTACGCCCCATCCCCTGGAGCGCTTGCCCGAGATGCAGCAAGGCTTCCGTGAAATCCGGCTTTTCCCGCAGCGCTCTTTGATAGCACTCAGCCGCAGCTTCGATCTCCCCGGCGTATTGATGCACCAGTCCAAGGTTGTAGGAAAGCGCCCAAATGGGCTGCCCGAGTTCGGCCAGCCGTGTTTGCAGTTCGAGCGCCTCGCGAAATTCGCGGCGCTCCAAGTGGATAGCCGCCAGTGCGCGAAGAGCGTCAACAGCTTGCGGCTCCGCCCCCAGCACTTTTCTCAATGCGGCAACCGCCGCATCCGTTTCGCCGAGTTTCCAGCAACTTAGTGCGTAGTTCAGCCGCGCACCGGCCAATTCCGGCTCTTTGGCCAGCGCGCGCTCGAAGCAATCGCGGGCGCCCTTGTAATCGGCCCGTTCGAAACGCAGACACCCATAACGCAGCCATGCATCGGCGATGTCTGGTTCCGCGGCCAGAAGCCGCTGATAGCACTGTTCGGCGAGTGGAATCTGGCCGCGGGATTCGGCTGCGAGAGCTTCCGCCCAGATGGCGGCGGGCGATTGGGGATCCAGTTCCACCGCGCGCTCCAATTCCCGGGCAGCCCGCTCGGTTTCCTGTCTGGCGCCCAGCATCGCTGCCAGCGCCCTGTGCGCTTCGGCCGAATCCGGGCGCAAACTTGCGGCTTGATGGAAGGCCTCCAGGGCGGCGTCCTGATGTCCCACCCGCTCCGATGCAATCCCCAGATTGAACCATGCTTGATAGTTGGCAGGATCCAGGCGAGTCAGTTCGGCCAAATGCCGCTGCGCCGTCTGCCAGTCGCTACGCGCCAAAGCGGCAGAGGCCAAAGCTTGCCGGGCTTGCGCCGAGCTGGGATCCAGATCCATGAGCCTGCGGGCGCACACTTCGGCTTGCTCCCATTCTCCGCGGCTTGCCGCCAGAGCAATCATGTTGGCCAGAAGTGCTGTAGATTCTTTGCCGATCGATAGCAGCCGTTCGTAAGCATCCAGCGCTTCACTCTCTCTGCCCAGCAGTTGGCAGATGGCCGCTTTGCCGAACATGGCTAGCGGGTCGTCGGGCGAAGCGGCCAGCAATTTTTCAAAGACCTCCAGCGCCTGCTCAGGATGCTCGCAGTCGACCTCGAGTGTTTTCAGGTCCGGCGCCGCGGCGCGCCGGATTCCTTGCTCCCCGGCGTGCTCACGAGCCGCGTGCGGCGCTGCTGTTTGTTGGGGTGCGGACTGTGTGGGAGTCTCCGGCTCGACGCCCAGAAGGCTGTTAAGCAGGCTCTCATCCACAAACAATTGATCTTTGCCGTGTGACTGGCTCATGGCTGCTCCCTTATGTGCCTTGCCCATCGCACATCTTTGCCGGATGGCGGCTCTAGCTGCCCGGCGGGCCTCCCGGGCTAGATACCCGGACAAATTTGATCTCCGCGCGGCTCTCCTTATCGTTCATAAATCCGAAAGTGCCCGAACCCAGCCGGACGTCGTTCCAAAGATCCACAGCGCGGCCATTTACATAAGTCGTAATGCGGGGTCCGACAACGTCCACGCGCACTTTCATGGTCTTATCCTGAATCAGCGCCGGAACCGGAACCCGTTTTTCGGCGCCTTGTTCCCCATCCACTACTGCCCAGCGAACCAGTTCCACTTCCTGCACCGGCCCGGCTTTCACCAGTTCCAATCGCATGGCATAGTAGTTCTTCGGGTCGGAGGCGCGTACCACCCATCCCAGGCTCTTGGTGATCACGGTTCCTTGAAACTCCACGATGTAGTCGGTCATCGGCGCCAGGCTGCGGTAAAGCGAGAATCTGCGGCCCGCGCTGATGCCGGCCGCATCTTCGGCCGGCGTGCTGCGCCACCCCGCCGGAGCCATCTGGATGGGCTTGCCCACCGGCAACATGGCGCATGG
>CAYSBM010000048.1:0-8490 GCA_964429095.1 uncultured Solibacteraceae bacterium
CAGGAAGCTGATGCACGCCATTTGGGGCATGGGCCAAGCCATGTTCACCAAGGTGATCATTGTGGTGGACGAGGATGTGGATGTGCAGAATGTGCGAGAGACGGCTTGGCGCGCGTTGAACAACATCGACCCAGAACGCGATATCGAATTCGTGCTAGGGCCCGTCGATTCGCTGGACCACGCCAGCCGCTTGCCGGACTTTGGATCGAAAATGGGCATTGACGCCACGCGCAAGTGGAGACAAGAAGGATTTGCACGTCCCTGGCCCGATGTGATCCGCATGTCCAGTGAAGTCAAAGCGCGCGTGGATGAGCTGTGGCGGCGGGCAGGATTTTGAAGTTTTGATAGAATAGTGGTGTTCCCTCAGCGGTGGGTGTAGCTCAGCTGGTAGAGCGCTGGATTGTGGTTCCAGTGGCCGAGGGTTCGAACCCCTCCACCCACCCCAAGGCACACCCGCCTGCGCACCCGGCGCTAGCAGCGCCACACTCAGTCGATTTCGTCCTGGATCCTGGCCCCCTGATGGGCTGTGGCCGTTCCTGCTGCTCCCGCTGGGCTCGCCGGCCAACTCTTCAACCACCTCGCGCAAGGGCCGGCCACGGTTGGCGCGGAACGGGCGCTCGAAGAGCGCAGCCTCGAGGAGTAACCGGAGCAAGAACGTGGTGATCGTAACGTCTGTTCGCTATACTGGTGCGTTGGTCTGCGACCTCGGAGTGCACGGTGTTGCCGGCCGGGCGGCGGTCCGGTCGGACTGGAGGGGTGGAAGTGGCCAGAACGATTGATGTAAACCTGCGCCAGCAGGCGGGGCTTCAATGGATGAGGCGTCCCAAATCCTTCGGCGCCGTCTTGGAGCCAAGCCTGGCCCTCGGTTCTCCGAACTGCCTCAACGGCCGTCCGTTGATTGAAAGCGGCGGCAAGAAATTCCAGGAGAGCGACATGGCCGCCCCGCCATCCACCCTGAGCGCGTTGCTGCCCAAGGCCGCGGTCCCGCGGGTCCCGGTCCGCGAGTCCGTCAGGGCAGAGAACGCGCGCCGGGAAGAATGCGCTAGTATCGGAGACAGGGATTTCAATATCCATATTTGGATGGTTCAAACAGGCCTTGCCGCCGAGGGGGTCTTCGCCCTCAGGCCCTTGTGCGCTTCGCGCGCCGCGCCGGTGACTGTTGGCGGGACTTGTTCAAGCAAGTCTGCCCATGCCGCACCGATCCGTGGACGCCTCCCTAGTGCGACTTCCGGCTTCATGTAGGCATGGAACCGCGGCCGAGGGAACCGCGATGCGACTGATCGATGCTGTCAAGATTTGCAAACAACCACCGCCGGAACGCGCCCAGGCGTTCCGCGTCGGACTGCTGTGCGGCTTCACCCCGTTGCATCTGAAGACGTTTCTCGAGGCGGAGTTGAGAGTGCGCCTGCCCGGCCGCCACGTGGTCGTCAACACCGGTATCTACGGCGACCTGCTGGGAAACCTGGCGCGACAGGAAGACTCCGAGGCTGCCGTCGTTGTAATCGAGTGGCCGGACTTGGATCCCCGGCTCGGGCTGCGCGTCCTCGGAGGATGGAAACGCGCTGATATCGAGGACATCTCCCGCGAGGTCCCCCGCCGCCTGGAGGCCATCGAGCGGGAGCTTGAACGGCTCGCCTCGCGTGGAGTCCCCGTCGGCGTCAGCTTGCCTACTCTGCCGCTCCCGCCAATCCCGGAAACCCCCGCTTGGCGGGCCGGTCACGCCGAAGCCGTCCTGCGCGAAACCGTCGCGCGTTTCGCCGCCGCGATCAACCGGAATGTGCAACTCCACCTTCTCAGCGAGGCGCATCTCTTGCTCTTGTGTCCCCTGGCGGAACGGTTCGACGTCCGTTCTGAGATCGCGGCCGGCTTCCCCTATACCCTCCCTCATGCCGCCGCACTGGCTGAGGAGTTGGCGCGCGTGCTGGCGCCTGGCGCCGTTAAGAAAGGTTTAATCACCGACCTCGACAACACACTTTGGAGCGGGATCGCCGGCGAAATCGGTCCCGATGCGGTGGCTTGGGATCTCGACAATCAAGCGCTCGAACACGGCCTCTACCAACAGATGTTGGCCGCTCTGGGGGACCGTGGCGTCTTGCTCGCTGCCGCCAGCAAGAGCGAGGCGGCTCCTATTCAGAGCGCCCTGGCCCGTTCCGACCTCCGGCTGCCCCGCGATCTCCTTTTCCCGATCGAAGCCCACTGGAAGCCCAAGTCCGAGTCCGTGGGGCGAATCCTCGAAGCCTGGAACATCAGCGCCGACGCGGTGGTCTTCGTCGACGATAGCCCGATGGAGCTCGATGAGGTGCAGCGCGCCTACCCCGCTATCCAGTGTCTGCGGTTCCCCGCTGGTGATCCCGGCGGTGTTTGGGGGCTCATCGGCCAGCTCCGCGACCTGTTTGCCAAACCTGGGGTTTCCGAAGAGGATCTTCTTCGCGCTGCCAGCATTCGCCGCAATGTCGATCGCCGCCGCGAAGCCGCAGGGGCGGGCGTCTCCGCTGAGGAGTTTCTCGCGCAGGCGGGAGCCGTCCTCCGCTACAGTAGCAATCGCTCTGATCCTCGCGCCCTAGAATTGATCAACAAGACCAACCAGTTCAACCTGAATGGCCGGCGGTACACGGAAGCTGAATGGGCCGCCTATCTTCGGGACCCGGAAGTACGGCTGTTTGTGATACACTACGCGGACAAATACGGCCCGCTGGGCAAGATCGCCGTCCTAAGCGGCCGCCAATTGGGCGAAACCTGCCGTGCCCAGAACTGGGTCAAGAGCTGCCGCGCTTTTTCACGGCGGAATGAACACCAGGCGCTCGCCCATCTGTTTGAGGAGTCGGGAGCCGCCCAAATCCTCTTTGAATTCGTACCCACGGCGCGGAATGCTCCATTTCGGTCCTTTGTCGCTGAAATGACGGGCTGTCTGCCGGACGGTGATGTCGTCTTGAGTCGAAGCCAGTTCGAAGGGCGCCGCCCGGCACTCTACCACCATGTCGAAACTGACGCCGAATGAATTGCGGGAACGTTTGCTGGAGTGCTTCGCCTCCGTATTCGCCGAGCTGCCACGCCAGGCGCTGCCTCAGGCCCGGGCCGACACCATCGAGGCCTGGGATTCGCTGAGTGCTCTCACCCTGTTGAGCGTTATCGAAGAGCAATTCGGGATCACATTTGACTTGAACAAGGCAGACCGCCTCGATAGTTTCGCCGCCATTGAAGCTTATCTTCGCGAGCTCCTATGCCAATAACTTGGCCCGGCGGCGAACATTTCGCCTTCACTATCTTTGACGACCCCGACAGCCAGGACGAGGGCGTTAGCCGGCTGGTTTACGCCTTGCTCGATGATCTCGGCTTCCGCACCACCAAGGCCGTCTGGCCCCTCGGGCCCCGCCGCCAGGCGAATTCGCCCGGGGAAACCTGCGCCAAGCCGTCTTACCGGCTGCACTGTCAAGAACTCCAGGCGAGAGGCTTCGAAATCGCCTTCCACAATGCGACGCTCCACTCCTCGCTCCGGGAAGAAACGATTGAGGGCTTGGAACGCTTCCGAGAATACTTTGGCCACGATCCACTGAGCATGGCGAACCATTACAACGAGGAGGCCATCTACTGGGGACCTGCGCGGCTGTCGGGGGCTTGCCGCCGGATTTATCAGTTGGTCACGCTGGGCCGCACGCAGGCCCGTCACTTCGGCCACGTGACGGGGCATCCCGCCTTCTGGGGCGATACCTGCCTGGCGCGGATCCGCTATTGCCGCAATTTCGTGTTCACCGGGATCGACACCCTGGCTGCGTGCCCGTGGATGCCGTATTATGATCCGGAACGCCCCTTTGTTCGTGCTTGGTTCGCCGCTGCCGATGGGCACGACCGGCGAGCTTTCCTGGCCACCGTCACGGAGAGAAATTTGGATCAGCTCGCAGCCGCGGGCGGCGCCGCTATCATCTACACCCACTTCGGCCATGGTTTCGTCGACCGCGGCCGCCTCGATGCCGGCTTTCTCGCCACGATGCGCCGCCTTGCCAGCCGCCGCGGATGGTTTGTCCCGGTGAGCGCCCTCCTTGGCTACCTCGAAGAGCGCCCGGGGCTAACCCGGCTCGACCCGGCCCGCCGTAGCCGCCTTGAACGCCGCTGGCTTTTCCAAAAGCTCTTGCGCGGCACTTCGTGAGCTTATGGCCATTGAATTTGCACCTCACAGCAGCGCGTACCGGGAAGCGGTCGCAGCTTTTAATCGCAGGCTTGTGAACGCGCTCGATGCCGTACCTTTCTTGCTTCCGCTGGAAACCACGCCGCGCGAGGGTCTGATCGAAGCCCGGCACTACCTGGCGCTGGACGGCGCCGATGTGCGGGGCGGCTACCTGCTTGCCTCCTATCCTTGCGTGCTGAATGGGGTGGCTGCAACGGTCGCAAACATTCAGTCTCCGCTGGCGGAAAGCATCATCGACAAACGCTTCGTCGTTCTCCCCGCGTTGATGGTCCGGCAATTCCTCCGTCACAACCCTCTCTGCTTCTGCGTCGGCATGGGTGAAGCAACGAATCCGTTGCCCCGCCTGTTGCGCGCCGCCGGCTGGAGCGTGGAGGCTGTTCCGTTCTACTTTCGAGTCCATCATGCCGGCCGATTCCTGCGGTTGTTCCCCAAGCTGCGCCGCCCCACCTGGAGGCGCCTGGCGGCTGGTGCGGTTGCCATCAGCGGCTCGGGGGCGCTGCTTCGTGCTATCGTCCACCGTCAGAGGCGCGCAGCGCCGCCTGGCTTTGCCGTGATTCGCGAAGATGGATGGGGCGAGTGGGCCGACGAAATCTGGGCGGCCTTTCAAACCCAATGCCGCTTTGCCGTGCGGCGCAACGCAGCCATGCTGAAGGAACTCTACCCGCCTGCCGAACCCCGCCTCCGGATCCTGCGCGTCGTCACCGGCCACCGGACCGCCGGCTGGGCTGCGGCATTGCTGACACCGATGCGTCGCCATCCCCACTTCGGTGACCTGTGTGTGGCCACGATTCTGGATTGTGCGGCAACGCCGGATGCCTTCTCGACAGTTGCCATTCTTGTCGATGAGGCTCTCGGGCGGGAGGGCGCCGATTTGGTAATCACCAATCAGGCGCTCGGACGTTGGACCGAGGCCTTCCGAATGGCCGGCTTCCGGTCGTACCGGTCAAATTATCAGCTTGCTTGCTCTCCTGCCCTCAGCGCGCAGTTGTCGGACCAAGCCGTGTCGGGCGGATTGGTTCACCTGACCCGGGGGGACGGCGACGGCCGCATCCACCTATAAGCTGTGACTGGGCCGGTTTGCTGAACTGACGCCGCCCCTACCGGGCACAGCGAAAAGGCGCGTCCCCCGGCTGAGCCCGCTTCTTAAACTCCAGTAGGGCTCTGGCGCCGGTCCGGGGGAATGATTAGATACTGTACAGATCCCTCACGAACCTGGAGTGCGGTTTCAGTGGCTGAGGGTTCGAACCCCTCCACCCACCTTACACCGGGTTAGCGCCGCGCTTAGCGCTATCCTGATTATTGATGTCCCAAATGCATGAGGAGATCCGGCAGCAGCCGGAAGCATTGCAGCGCACTCTGGAGTCTGGTTTGCGTTTGGCGGCCCGCTTGCGCCGCAGGTTTGAAAAGGCACGGCCGCGCTTCATCGTGCTGGCGGCGCGTGGGACTTCCGACAACGCAGCTCAGTTCGGGCGCTATTTGCTTGAAATTACCACTGGCATTCCGGTGTCGATGGCCGCGCCGTCGGTGTTCACCCTCTACCGGTCGGCGCTAGACCTGCACGGCGGCCTGGTGGTGACCGTTTCTCAGTCCGGCGAGTCCACCGACATCGCCTATGTGCTCGAATACGCGCGCTCACGTGGGGCGTTGACAGCCGGCATCACCAATGAGCCCTCCAGCACCATGGCGCGTCTGGCCGAGCATACCTTTCTGGTGCGCGCCGGCAAAGAGAAGAGCGTTGCGGCTACCAAGACCTACACCGGCCAGGTGTTGTGTTTCTATTTGCTGGCGCAAGCGCTGGGCGCGCGCATGAAGCTCGACGATCTGCGCCGGTTGCCGGAGTGGACCGCCACCGCCCTCACCTTGGAAAAGGAGATTGCCGCCGCTGCTGAGCGGTACCGGTTCATGACGCACGCCGCGGTGGTGGGGCGCGGATTGAACTATGCCAACGCCTTTGAGTTCGCGCTCAAGATGATGGAAACCTGTTATGTGGTTGCCGAGCGGTTCTCCGTTTCGGATTTCTTGCACGGGCACATCGCCATAATCGAACCTTCGTTCCCCGTGTTCCTTTTTGCCCCCAGTGGAGTGACCTGGCCCGGGACGCGGGAAATGCTGGCGCGGCTTGAACATCTGAAAGCCGATACGTTGCTAATCACCGACCGCAGCAACCGGGAGGCTTGCAAGGCCGCCCGCCGCGCGATCGTCGTGCCTTTGCGTTTAAGCGGTGCGAGCGCGCACCCGGTGGAGTTATACACACCTATCCCCTACATCGTCCCGGCACAGTTGTTCGCCGCATCGTTGGCCGCCGACAAAGGCATCGATCCGGATCACCCGCGGTCGCTTTCCAAAGTGACTCGCACGCTCTGAATCCGCTTTACACCCAGCGCCGGGGAACAGGGTTTTGCCCGATTGAGGCTTTAGGCCGTAGCCTGTAGAATGAAGCTGGCTTTGAATCAGAAAAGGAAGGGACCTGTGATCCTATACTCAAGCTCTTTCATGAAGACAGCACTGTGCGCGGCGCTATTGGTTCTGTTGGCGCCGGCTCTAGGCGCCGGCGTCATCTACATCCAACCGATTCAGGTCTGCAATGACGTGGGTGTAGCGTGCGCCAATCCGTCTCAAACGCTGTTCGAGGCCGAAGGCGACAAGATCTGGGCGCAGGCAGGCCTGGATCTAAGTTTCTATAGCTGGAGTCTGTTCAACGCCACGGACTATCTGACGATCGATAGCGAAGTTGAGCTTGGGGAATTGTTCTATACGCCCGGCCACGGCCAAAACCCGGACCCGCTGGTGATCAGCCTGTGGTTTGTCGACGTGCTGTTTCCACTGGATCCCGGCACGACCTTTGGCGCCGCAGCCATGCCGGGCAACGCCATCGCCATCGCTAACGCCGTGTTTTCCATGAACCGGCTGGACACGATCGCGCATGAAATAGGGCACAGTTTGGGCTTGGATCATTACAGCGGCAGCAACGAAGCGCTGAACCTGATGGCGAGCGGATCCACCCGCAGCATACCCTCGAACATCGGCGAGATTTATCCGGACGGCGCCGGGCTGGATCAGTTGACGCAGGACCAGATTGCCTTCGCTCTGAACAGCCCGCTGGTCCGCGATGAGCCGGTGCCCGAGCCGGCTTCGTTCTGGGTTTCCGGAGCTGGAGCGTTGGGCTTATGCCTATGGCGGCGCACGCGCTAACGTTCTAGATGCCGTCTGAAAATAAAGTGAACCGCAGCCCGCCGGCTGGCGTTAATCTGTTAGAAGGCGGTGGTCAACATGTTGACGCACGTCAAGATCTTAGGCGTATTGAATATCGTCCTGGGCGGTCTTGGCATTTTGGCCGGCGCATTGCTGCTATTGCTTTTCGGCGGCATCGCGGGTTTGATCGGGATGACCGATCACGGCGAGGGACGCTACATTGCGGTCCCCGTTCTAGGCACTTTGGGGATGCTGATCTTCGTTGTAGTAGCGGCCATCTCCATACCCGCGATCGTCGCCGGCGCGGGCTTAATGAAGTTCCGCTCCTGGGCGCGTATTCTGGGCATTGTTTTGTCGGCCCTTAATATTCTGAATTTCCCTTTCGGCACGGCGTTGGGCGTCTATGGTTTGTGGGTGCTGCTGAGCAGCGAGACGGTTGCGCTCTTTGAACAGATGCGCGGGCGCTAGCGCAACTGCTTGAACTGCTGCATCTCGGCAAGCATCTTTTCAAACTTGCGCTTTTGCTGGTCGTCGAGCACGCGCAGAATCCGCGTCTTGCCCATGGCCCGCACATCGTCCATTTGGGATTGGAGCATCTGGTAGTACTTCATGAAGTCGTCCAGAACCAGCTCGAGTTCTTCGGTTTGCGCAGGTGTCAGATTGAGCTCCTTCTTGAAGCGCTGGAGCGAAATCTCCTTACCCCCCTCGCGCCAGCTTGGAGCCGGACGGTGCAGGCCGGGCATGCGGTGAACGGCCACGCCCATCGCCAAGGCGCCCGCGACGGCGCCGCAAAGAAAGATCAGAGCCAACACCAGCAGGAGCTGCGGGTTTCGCCAGGCCGGTTTTGCTGGAGCTGGCATGGTCTTGCCGGTTATTCCTGGTAAGTGGTCAAGGTGACGAGGATGGTGTCGCGGTCCTGCTGCGGATCGGTGCCCATTTCAAACGCCGGCTGCCCCCCATCGGCCATGATGAACTCAGGCCCCGAATCCGCCAGCGGCAAGACTTGCTCGCTGGAAACCAGATAGCCGCCGAACAGCACCAGAAAAACCAAGCTCGCCAAGACAATGCGGCGGGCGAATCCTGGCTCCAGGAACGCGCCCCAAACGCTTGGCCGC
>CAYSBM010000048.1:8500-12378 GCA_964429095.1 uncultured Solibacteraceae bacterium
TGGCCGCCTTTGGGATTCGATGCGGTCCATCAGACGGGCATAGAATCCAGGACGCGGTTCGGCGTCCCCGCCGGAACGCAGCGACTGGATTATGGCGGCCTGCGCTCGCATGGCGTCCAACTGCCGGTGGCACAGTTCGCATGTAGCCAGATGCGATTCAACGGCGGCATCCGGCGCCGAACGGACGTTCGCCGCCAGCAACTCCTCAAGGCGTTCCTTGATGAGCTTGTGCATGACCTCTTCCCTCAATCAGCTTTCCCTATTCTCTTCCGGCTTTGTGGATCTGCCGTCCACTTGCCCGGAGCAACATTGTATACAATCCGAAAGTGCGGTAATCAGACAACCCGGGCCCCCGTCGTGCGCGAAAGCCGGCCGGCGGCCTTCAGCAGTTTTTGCCGTGCGCGAAACAACTTGACCTTGATGGTGTTCTCGTTCATTCCAGTCATGCCGGCCAGTTCCTCAACCGAATGACCTTCCACTTCCTTGAGCATCATCAGCATCCGCTCTTCTTCAGAAACCTTGGCCAGCAGCTTCATGGCGTAGTCCCGCCGGACCAGATCTTCGTCAATCCCCTCGCGATGATCGCTGGCCGCCTCAGAGTTGGACATGCGCTTGGAATCTTCCTCGCTAAAATCACTCTCGTAAACCAGCTTGCGCACCCGTTTCTTGCGCAGGTAGTCGTAGCACTCGTTCACAGTGATCTTATAGAGCCAGGTCAGCAGCGAGCTTCTGAAGTCAAAATTGGAAATGGAAAAATATACCTTGGTGAAAACCTGCTGGGCTATATCCTCGGCGTCATTGCGATTCCGCAGGACCCCGTGGATGATCGAAAATATTTTCGACTGGTAACGCTCCACGATTTCGCGAAACGCCAGCTCGTCGCCGGCTTGCACGCGGCGAACCAAGGCCGCTTCTTCGCTGTTTCGATGATCCACGGTTCGTGTCTTGGCCCGCCCGGACGTTCCGGCCACCGGGAACGGGAGTACGCCGCTGAAGCCGCTCATAGCTATCAGTTCCGACGTGGCGCCTGTCGCCGCGGTTTCAGCAAATCAAGGACTTGCGGTCCTCTCGTCTATTGATTGTCGCGCATCCTGGCTGGAATTCGCATCTCAGCTCCTTTGCCGCGCATCTCTATACATGCAAGACTCTGTGCCCTCGTGCTAAATTGGAGACGGAGGGGTAATCAGTACAGGAGAGTATAGATTATGATTCAGATGACTCCCAAAGCCGTTGAGAAAGTCAAAGAGATCCTTAACATGCAGGAACCAAAGCCCGCCGGGCTGAGGATTGCCGTAGTGGGCGGCGGATGCTCGGGATTCAATTACTCAATGGCGTTCGAATCCAACCCCGGGATGCTCGACAAGACCTATGACTTTGACGGCTTGAGCGTCTTTATCGATCAAGCCAGCATGCTGTACCTGGATGGCGCCGAAGTGGACTACGTCGAGACCATGGAAGGTTCGGGATTCAAATTCAACAACCCGAACGTCAAGACCACCTGCGGCTGCGGGAGCTCCTTCAGCGCCTGATGGCGTTCAGCGCGCGGCGTCCGGGGCCGCAACTTGAAACTCGAACACGTTCTCAGATACCTTAAGGCCTTTGGAATCAATTACTTCAGCCCAAAGCTGGTAATCGCCCGGCGCGCTTGCTTTCCAGTTCACGTTTCCAAGCTTCACTGACGAATCAGCAGCGAAGCCTCCTTTGAACTCCCCCGACGAGATAGCCTTGTCTGAGCTTGATTGTATTCGCCATCTGACCCTGGCCCCGTCTAGATCCGTCCAAAGGTCGTTAATAGCCCATATGCCCACCTGCACCTGATCGCCCGTGCGCCAGAGGTCGCGGTCGTACTCCAAGCTGGCCAGAACAGGTTGAAAACTGCGCTGCACGGTGTAATACACCTTGTGAGGCACGCGGTAAAAGTCGATACAAGACATGGTCACCGATGGCCAGATGTCGATAGCATGGAAATGAAAGATGCCGCCCGCATCGTATTTCCGCCGCCGCATGCGCTCCAAGGCGAGTTGAAACAGGCGTGAGACGTAGTTCTGGGTGCGCGGGATGTATTGTTCCAGCGTCAGGCCCGCCGGAAGGCCCCAAGCGCGCATTGCTTCGGGAATCTGCAACTTGTGGAAGATCCAGCGCTCGGCGTGGTCCTGGATGGGCCAGGCGTCAGGCAGGAACTTGATGAGCGAGGAGTAGTTGGGCAGAGCCGGGGCGCCGAGCTCGGTTACAAATTTCTCTTCCATCTTTGCGTACTGCCAGATGTTACCGCTGTACCAGCCGTAATAAACATGCGCGTCGCCGTAGCGACCGGTGGAGCGCACCACCAGGCGGCGCTGCGGATCGTTGAAAAACAGGCGTGGGGCTAAGTGCTTGGTCAAGTCCCGGTAGTTTTCCAGGTCCTCTTCATCGCTGGTGCTCCAGACGGCCACGGACGGATGGTTGCGGACGTAGCGTATGTGCGCATCGTAGAGTGCGGCGGCGCGCAAGGAAAATTCGCGGTCATGCGGATACCAGGCCTCCAGATAGTCCTGCCAAATCAAGACCCCGTTTTCGTCGGCCAGATCATAGAACTCCGGGTTGGTGAAATGGCAATGCACCCGGATGGCGTTTACGTTCATACCCAGCATCAGTTTGATGTCGCGTTCGTAGGCGGCCCGGCTCATCTCGGAAAGAAACAGGTTGTAGTAATAGTTGGTGCCGCGGACAAAGAAACGCCTGCGGTTCAGGTAGAAGTTCCACCCGATCGACTCTATTTCACGAATGCCGACCGCCATGCTCCGGGCATCGGCAACTTCGCCGGAAGCTCCCAGCAGCCGCACATGCAGAGTATAGAGGTTGGGCTTGCCGTGGTCCCAGGTCCACCAAAGCCGGGGGCGGTCAAGCCGGAACACCAAGTGGGAGTGGCCGGGGCGGGCTGCGGAGCGGATCTTGTACCCCTCGTCAGAGGAGAAGTTGCGAGGCCGCAGGACCAATTCCCATTGCGCCCCGTCGCCGGGCTCCTGGCAGGCTGCATCCACCTCCACCTCGGCGCCCTGTCCCACCAGGCGGGTATTCACAGCCACATCGAGGATTCGCGCCGCTGAGCCGGCCACCAAGCGTACGCTGCGCGTGATGCCCAACGCCGTGATGTCGTCCGGCTTCTGGTCGACGTTGCCATAGGAACCCTTGACGTAATAGGGGCGGTGGCGCCAGTAATAAGTGACGGGGGTCCAAACGCGCACGAGGAGCTCGTTTTCTGCGTCCCAGTTGATGCGTCCGGTCACATCGTAGTCATAAGGATCGATGTAGCCTTCATGGCGCCCCAGGGCGCGGCCGTTCAGAAAGGCGTCGGCGTAGTAGTCGGTGGCGTCGAATTCCAGACGGAGCCGCCGCCCCATGATCTGCCGCGGAACGCGGAATCGTTTTCGATACCACCATTCCTTGTAGCTGATCCAGTCGGCTTCATGGGTATACAACTTGGACGGCTCCAGCCACTGCACGTGCGCGCTGCCGGGGACACGCACGCGCCGCCATTCTGCACTCGGACCGGCCCCCTTCTCGCCCCATGCCAGCTCCCAGGCCCCCTCCAAGCTGAGCGTAGCCGGGCGGAAGGGAGCGGGCTCTCCAGCACCGGTTTCGACGCTGTAGTCTAATTCGCGCATGGCCGGCAGACTCACTGTGGGCGTCTCTTGCTCTGGTCCGGTGATAGTCTTCAGCAGCGGGTTGCGTAGGATGCGGTTCTCCTGGCGCGCCTCCAATACGGTGTTGTCGCCCTGCCAGCGAGGAAACGTCAGGGCGATTTCGGTGCGGCCGCCAGCCGGAGCCGAGGCCTCACAGCGTCGGGATCCTACCCCAGTCCATTCCAGCATCCCGTCAAGGGCCACGATGCCCAGAGC
>CAYSBM010000049.1:0-5117 GCA_964429095.1 uncultured Solibacteraceae bacterium
TGCGGATCTCCTCGTCCGGCGACACGACCAAGCGGATATCGCGCGCCACCATGATGTCTTCCGAACAGGACGGGATGCCACGCAAACCATAACGCACGCTCTGAAGACCCTCGTGCATGTCGCCGCCGGCGCTCAAGTTCAAGTCCTCGCAATGGTCAATGACCACCAGACCAAGCGCGCGGGCGAACTCCATGGCGCGGCGCATCACGCGGCTGTTCTTCACCGGCCGGCCATCGTCGGAAATGGCCACCACGCCGGCGCTTTTCATTGACCCATAGGACGCCAGTTCCTCGCCGGCGCTGCCTTTGGTAATGGCGCCGATGGGATACACGTTCACCATCGCGCACCTCCGGGCGCGGTCCACAATATAGCTGGTGACAGTGGCATTATCGTTCACCGGATCGGTGTTGGGCATGGCGCAGATCGACGTGAACCCTCCCGCCGCCGCCGCCCGCGCTCCGGTTTCGAGGGATTCCGCATACACGAAGCCCGGTTCCCGCAGGTGCACATGCATGTCAATAAAGCCCGGCGCCACCACCAACCCGGTAGCGTCAAACACCTCGGCCCCGCTCTCGCCCAGGTTCCGGCCCACCGCGGCAATCTTTCCGTTTTCCACCAAAACGTCCGCAATGCCGTCCCGCGAGCTGGCCGGATCGATCACCCGCCCGTTTTTGAGAAGCGTTCTAGCCATGGTCAGCTCAAAATCCTTTCCAACACCGCCATGCGGACAGCCACGCCGTTCTCCACTTGATTGAGAATGACAGAGCGCTGCGAGTCCGCCACCTCGCTGGCGATTTCGCGCCCCCGGTTGATCGGTCCCGGGTGCATGACGATCACCTCCGGTTTGGCCAGACAAAGATGCTCCAGACGTAAACCGTAATACTGGAAATACTCGCTCGCCGGAAAGGCCGCCTCATGCTGCCGCTCCAGTTGCACGCGCAGCATCATGATGACGTCGGCGCCGTCAATGGCTTCGCGGATGTCATAGGTCAGACGCACGCCGGGCGCGATATGCGCCAGTTCCGCCGGCAACAACGTGGGCGGTCCGCACAAAACAATGTCCACGCCGAACTTCGACAATAGGTAAACGTTGGAACGCGCTACGCGGCTGTGCGCGATGTCGCCAATGATAGCCACCCGCAATCCTTCCAGCGACGGCCGCCGGTCCAGAATCGTACGGGCGTCCAGCAGCGCCTGTGTGGGATGCTCGTGCGTGCCGTCGCCGGCGTTCACAATCGGCGTGGGTAAATACCGCGCCAGAAAGTGAGGGGCGCCGGAAGCCGCATGCCGCATCACGATCGCGTCGGGACGCATGGCGGCCAGCGTGTTCAGCGTATCCACCAGAGACTCGCCTTTGGAGACGCTCGAGCCAGCCGCGGTAATGGACACCGCATCCGCCCCCAGGCGCTTGGCGGCGATCTCAAAACTGGTGCGCGTCCGCGTGCTGGCTTCAAAAAACAGGTTCACGATCATCTTGCCGCGCAGCGTGTCCAGCCGCTTGAAGGCGCAATTTTGCATCGGCTGAAAATCTTTGGCACGGTTAAGAATGGCCTCGATTTCCGGCCGGTCCAGGGTTTCGATGCCGAGCAGACCTTGGGCCATGGCTTACTCCCGGAGTTTTTCGGCCAGCAACACCTTCTCCGTCTGGTCGATTTCCTGAAACTTCACTTCGATGATCTCGTCCGTGGTGGTCTGAACCATACGGCCAACGTCACGCGCCTCGATAGCCAGTGCCCGGTGCCCGCCGGCAATCAGGACCAACAGATGCACGCGCGCAGGCCGCCACTGGGCACACAGCGCATCCAACGCCGCCCGCACGGTCCGCCCCGTGTAGAGCACGTCGTCCATCAGCACGATGTCTTTGCCGGTCACCGGAAAGCCGATGGAGGTTTCACTCACCACGGGCGCCGGGCCGACAACCGAAAGATCGTCACGGTATAGCTTGATGTCCAGAACGCCCACGGGAATCTTGCGGTTTTCGAGCGACTCGATCTTGCGCGCCAGCCTCTCTGCCAGAGGCACACCCCTGCGCCGGATGCCGATGAAAGCCAGCTTGTCCAAATCCGCGCTATTTTCCAGCACTTCATGCGCCAGACGCACCAAAGTCCGGTCCATCTCCGAAGCGCTCATCAGTTGAGTTTTCACACTTGTAGCGGGCATCGAAAGGCGTCTCCGAAGGCACAGGTTATCACATCGGGTCCGCTGGCGTGAGAATGTTAACCTGAAGAAAGGTCTGGAAGACGATCGTGAACTTCTCGCTTTGGCCATCCGTGTGCTTGCTGCTGGCGCTTCCGGCTTGGGCCGGCGACGATCGGCAAACCGCGCCTGTCTCGCCTTACCAACCACTCACCGCCGGCCAGCGCTGGCGGCTTTACACAGATAGCGTAGTCCGCAGCCCGATGACCGGCTTCCGGGTGGCGGCGGGAGCTACTCTTGCGCACCTACGGGATGAGCCGCCCGATTGGGGGCCGGGCGGCGCGGGCCTCGGCCGCAGGGTGAGCCACCGGTGCGGACGGCGGGCCGTGCCGGAGAGTTTTGAAGCCGCCGGCGCCGCGCTGCTACGCCATGAGGTTCGCTACCTGCCCAGCCCCAGCGCCGGTTTCTGGACCCGAACCGGCCATGCCATGGCTGCCAACTTTGTCACACTGAACCGCTGCGGCCAGAGAACCTGGAATGCGGCCCATTTGGGGGGCATTACGGCGGCGGAATTGGTCAGCCGCCGCTGGATGCCGGACCGCTATCGCACTCCCTACCGCACCGTGCGCGGCATAGGTATCCAACTGGGCTTTAGCACCGCCGCCAACCTCGTGCGGGAATTCGCGCCTGAACTCAAGCGCTTGGTGCGCCGCAAGTAGTCCTGCTATGCCGGAGCTTTGCCGTAATCGGGAATCTTCATCAGCTCGCCGCCTTTTAGCGCCGATTGATGCGCCACAATTCCGGGGACAGTGTAGGCCGTAGCCTCCCAAACGTTCACCTCCGGATGGCGGTCCTCGACAATGGCGTCGATGAATTCTTTGGTGATGAACACGTGCGAGCCGCCATGCCCGCTCTTCACCCGTAGGGGCTCCGGCAGCCGCTCCCAGTGGTTCGGCTGCTCGTACTTCTGCTGGCGCACGTCGCCTTCCGGATAGCCGTTGGCGTCGATCACCGTCTTGCCGTCCTTGCTGATGGTGACCACCGTGTCCGGCGAACCCTCGGGCCGGGCCATGATGTACGACATCCGGTCTCCGTAAATAGCGCCGCGCTCGGTGCCTCCGGCGGCCACGTGCCAGAACACCGCAATGCGGCTGCAATGCCCGCCAGAGGTCTTAAAGAATGCAGTGGTGTTCCAAAACGGGTTTTTATACTGGTTAGTCTGCAATACCTCGTGGTTGTCTCCCCAACCTACCGCTTGCACTTCCACCAACCGTTCGCCGGTCACCGGAACCACAATCCCGGTGCAGTGCGTCGGATAGTGCATGGGCGGGAAACCATACCGCCAGGTCGGAAAACCCCGATCGTCATAAAATAACGGCAGTAGACCTTCGTGGTGATACTCGGCCTCGGTATAAAAGATCGTGCCGAACTTCCCCGCGCGGGCCCATTCCATACACGTCATGACTTGCGGCATGTAGTGGCTGGTTTCAGCCATCATGTAACGGAGCCCCGTTCGTTTCACTGCTTCGATCAAACGCTCACATTCCTCGATGGTCATGCCCGCCGGCACAGCGCTGATCACATGCTTGCCGGCCTTGAAAGCCTCCAGCGCCATCCACGCATGCAACGGCGCGGGCGTGAACACCGCCACGGCATCCAGTTCCGGGTGTTTTAGTAGTTCCCGGTAGTTCTTGTACCGCGTTCCGCAGCGATACACCTTGGAAAGATGTTCCAGCCGGTCCGGCTGAATATCGCACACTGCGGTCACCTTGGCGTTTGGGTGCAGGTGCCATTGAAAGGTGGCGCCAAACCGCCCACCCACCACCCCAATGCGCACAGTCTTGCCCGTCTGCGCGCCCGAGCCACGCTGGACAGATGCCGCGCTCAACGCGGCGCCGGTGCTTATAAGAAGACTTCTGCGACTCAAAGACATTACTTTTCCTCCAGCTATGTCTCCGGTTTACCAGTCTGGAGACTTAATCATCATACCTTTAATTGCGTCCACGCGGGAGTAGCTTCCGCAACGCCAGTTCGCCCAGATTGCACAGAATCGCCAGGGCAAGCAGCACCGGCCACAAACGCAGCGAAGCTGCCAACGCGCGCCCCGCAGGATCGAACACCTGCCGCGGGTCCGGGTTGACGAGGCCCCCGGTGAACCGCGCCAAACTCTCCAGTAAAGCCCGGTTTGAACCGTATTCGCTCATTTCCCTTTCCTGGCGCAAGAAGCCCACCTCGGGAAATGCCCGCGATTCTTCGAGTGGACGCACGCGAAACAACCCTTGCCGCTGGCCGATATGGATACGGCCGCCATAGGCGCCATGCGCCAACTTGACCACCGGAACCGGCTGCATAAATCCTTCCGGACCGGAAACGAAAACTTCCGGCGCCTTCGCCGGTTCCTCCACATAGCGGCTGAGGCGGTAATCAATCACCAGTTCCTCGTTCGCGCTGTCAAAGCTAACCCTCGCTTCGCCGGTCTGTGCGTGCGGCAGCAGATCGCGCGCCAAGTTGGACCAGAATTTGTCATAACCGTTCCAGGAGACCCAACCGGCCGCCCACCGGCTCTTGGCGTCGGAGGCAAAAACCGCCACACGGCCCAAGCCGTATTGCCAGCGCACCAGCAAGGGATCCTTGCCGTCCACGCTTAAAATATTTTCCGCCGTGGGTTTGCTTTGGTAGCGAACGTAGCCCTTCAGTTCCGGCGCTTGCCCCATATCCACACCCTCCAGAATTTCAGCCTGGCGCACAACGAGCGGCCGAAAAGCTTTTTCAACCACCGTCGAGCCGGTGTGTTCCATGACGTCACGCAGCAGAATCTGTTCCAGGCCCGCAGGATCGGTCAGGAAATAGGCCTTGCCTTTGGCCAGACTGGCGACCTTCTCGAGATAGGCGCGGTTGACGTCCTGACCCAAGCCGACCGTCGATATGGTGACGTGGTGCGCCTCCGCATCCCGTGCCAGGTTCATACTGTCGCCTTCTTC
>CAYSBM010000049.1:5127-6126 GCA_964429095.1 uncultured Solibacteraceae bacterium
TATGTTTAAAAGTGGCTTTCGCCGGCAGCACACGCCGGTAAGCTTCGGCCAGCGCGGGGGCAATCTGCGTACCCCCGTCGGGCGTGATCCCTGAGATCAGCCGGACAATCAGCCCACGGTCCTCGGCGCGGCGGATCGGCACGGCCCACTGGAAAGAATTGTCAAAGATCAGGACGCCTACCAGATCCACGGGCCGCAAATTCTGAACCACACCGATAGCCGCCAGCCGCGCCAGCTCCATCTTCTTGCCTTCCATGGAGCTGGACTTGTCCACGATCAGCACCACACAAGTGCCTTCGGGCGAGCGGGGCGGAGCGACTTTGGCCGGCAGCAGCCGGTCCAGCCCGTCCGGATCCCCCTTCTTTTCAACGTAAAGATTGCGCTCGCCACCAATGATCAGGACTCCCCCGCCTTGTTTGACGTATTGCTCCAGACGCATTCTTTCGCGCCTGGCAAGCGATTCCATGTCCCAGTTGTTAAACAGCAACAGGTCGTAGCTCTCCCAGTTTTCGCCCGCCCAGTCTCCAGAGGTTGAAATTTCGAAACGCCCCGCCGCGAGCGTCTTTCGCAGATGTTCAGCCCAGCCGGGTGGGTCTTCCGAAATCCAAAGAATACGCGGCCGGCGCAAGTTGATAGCCTGCTGAAAACGCACCTCGCCCAGCCCTTCGGCCCGGACGGAACCGGACAGATCGATGGCGCCGCTGGAAGCAATCGCCGCATGGACCCGGATTTCGTTCATTCCGGCATCGAGCTTGACCGTGGCGGTCCCCAGCACCCTCCCTTCAGCCTCCAGTTCCACGACCGCCGGAGCCGCCCGCGGGCTGACTACTCTCAAATCGACCGGAAATTTCTCGCCGCTAAAGACCGTTACCGGCATGGTAGAAGATTCCAAGCGCAGGTCCGGTCTTGGCCGCCCCGCAAGCGGGAATACATCGATGGGAATGCCCAATTGCGCCGCTTGCCAGGCAAAGTTTGAAAAAGCGGGCGTGGGAATAACGC
>CAYSBM010000049.1:6136-12290 GCA_964429095.1 uncultured Solibacteraceae bacterium
CGGGTCGGGGCCCCCCCCCACGCGGCAAACCACCCCGGGCACCCCCAATTTGCGCCGCTGCCCCGGGGGCGCGCGCCGCACTTCCCCGGTTCTCCAGGCCGTCGGAAATCAGCGCCAGGCGCGGCAGCATGCCCGCTGGCAACAGCCACACAGCTTCACGTATAGCGGCTTCGATGTCGGTGGCGCGGCCTTGGCCCCCTGGCGCAGGACGCAGCCTCCAATGCGGATTGCGGCCGCCCGCCTCCAGCCTCTCAGGCGTGGCGGCGAAGGGCAAGACTCGCAACCAGTTTCGCCCGCGAGTCGTTTCCATTCGGTTCAACAGGTTGCTGGAATGTTGCAGATCCACATCGGACAAACTGGCGGAAGTGTCTGCCAGCGCCGCCACAGCCACTTTCGTTTCGCTCACGTTGATGGCCGGTGCAAACAGGGCAGCAACCACCGCCACCACCATCGCCGCTTTCAAAAGGAAAGCCACCCGGCCGGCGTGGCCGGAAGGCCAGCGCCACCATGCCGGAAGGCGTGCACCAAAGCGCCGCCATTCATAAAGCAGCACGGCAGCGCCCGCCAGGGCCAGCCATCGCCACAAATCGCGTGGACCGCGAGTCCGCGATAAGAGACGCGGCACGCCCTGGCGCACATGGGGAGGAACTTGCCATCTTTCCGTGCCCAGTTCGGGCAAGGCTAGCGTATAAGCCAGTTCGCGGCCTCCGGCCAGCACGCGCACCCGGCCGGAAGTTGCGGCAAAGAACCGCAAACGGCTGCCTTCCACGCTAAAGGGCAAATCACCCAGAGCATCGGAAACCACCCGCAAAGTTCCGGCCCCGGCCTCCGGCGGCAGCGTGGTCTCGACGCTGCCCGCACTCACTCCCGCCAACTCCCAATGCTCGAACGCCTCCGGCGAGATCCACCGCAGGATGTTGGCAAACACCAGCGGAGTGGCCAACTCGTAGCGTTGCGCGCCTTCGAGTGGGTGAAACCCAAAGACGATGTTTCGCGGCCGGTCAGGGCGGGCGACAATCACAGGTCCCGCACCGCTTTCCGCCAGCCGGATGTCGGACGGGGCGGCCTCGAAAACCGAAGCCGATGCAATTCTGGATCCTGACGCGCGCAGCCCGGCGCCCAACGCGTGCGTGGAGGCCCACTGTACGATCTTCACCTCGCGCGCTGTCCGTCTTACTGCAACCGGTGAAGCCTCCGGCCGCGGGTTGATCCAGATTGCATCAATGGTGGGCGGCGACGGCGGACGGAAGCCGTCGATTACCATCAGGCCCGCCGCTGGCGCGGGTTGATACTCGCCGGGGCGCCGGTATTCGGCCGCCACAGCCGCACCGGCGCTGAAAAGCGGCCTCCATAGCTCGGCTCGAGGGGAATACACCACCACTTTCAGCACGCTGCGCGCCGGGATCTCCATCCTCACGCGGTTGTCTTCAGATAGATCGTCTTCCGGCAGCAAACGGGCCTCCAGCCAGCCGGCTGCCCGGGTGCGGTATTCGAAGCTCACGCTGCCTTCGGCGTCCCCCGCCAGTTCCAGACGCCGGGAGCCCGCCGGCGAGCCGGCGAATTGGAGCACCACTGTGAGACTGCGCGGAGCCTGCGTATAGTTGCGGACCGCAAGATGGATCTCCCAAACCGACGCATCGGCATGGGACCGCCGCAGACCGAACCTAGTGAAGCCCCAGTTGGAGATCCGGCTGCCAACCCGAATCACCCGCAAATTCGCAGGCGCAGCAGCCGGCGCTTCCCGCGGGGCCACAAAGCCTGCTCCGGCATACACAATTTCGCCTTTCGGCCGGCCCGCCGTCTCCTGCGCCCGTACTGCAAATGCCAGAGCCTGATCAAGGTGCAGGGCCGTCCGCCCCGGCGCGCTGGCATGCATTGCCGCTTCCACAGCCGCGAAATCGGACTCAAAACCTGTGGCGGGGGTCACTAGCGCGTCGGCGCGGACCAGCATTACGCGGTCATACGGCCCCAGCGAGCGCAGGTAGCCCATCAAGCCCCGGCGGGCTTCGTCGAACACCGGCCCTTCGGCAGTAGCCGCCGCCATCCAGGCTGAGGTATCCAGAATCAGTACGTGGTTCCGCCCCAGCGAAGGTGGCGATCCCCAGCGGAGTTGTGCCGCGGCGGCCAGAAGCAACGCGATTCCCAGCAATTGCAGAAGCAAGGAGAGCGGTTGCTGAATTTTTCTATGTCGCGGCGTTTTCGTGGGTTGTTCCGCCGCCTGCCAAAAGCGCAGCGTGGGAACCACCACCCGCTTGGGGGAACTATCCAGCAGGTACAACACAACCACCACGGCGCCGGTGGCGCCGAACAAACCCACCAGTTCCGCGAGGCTGAGATTTAGCAGATGCATGTCGGTCTGGCGCCCCTGCTCAGGCAACCCCCGAGATACGCACCAAAGGCCCGAACACGGCATCCTCCAGTGGCAAACTTGTGGCGAGACCTACGTAACGTCCTCCGTTGCGCACCGCCAGATTCTGCAACGAGCCGGCGTAGCCATCAAAGGCTGCCGTATAACGGGAAGTGGCCGAGCGGTCCAGCCGCAGCAACATGGTCTGCGCGGTCTCGGCGTCTTGCAACTCCACCGTTCCCTCCCACCTCGGCGAGCGGTCCTCATCATCCCAAAGCTGAATCAGGAGCAATTCATGGCGGAAATCGGCCAGATACTGAAGCGGCTTCTCGCATCCTCCCTGGTCCTGAAAATCCGAAATAATCACCAGCAACCCGGGTTCGGCGTAGGAGTTGATGAACTGGCGCACCGCCGTCATGAAATCGCTCGCTCCCGCCGGCTTGAGTTCACTCAGAAAATCCAACACAGGCGCGAAGCGATGCCGGCCGCCGCCGGCGCGGAACGGCTCCCCTAGAGCGGCGCTGAATGGCTGTATGAGAATCGTGTCCAGCCTCACCAGACCCACATAAGCCAGGGCCGCCGTCAAACGCCGTGCGTAATCGAATTTTCCGCGCGCGCCGGTAGCCATCGAGAGGCTGGTATCCAACATCAGTCGCACGGCGACGCGCGGTTCCACTTGGAACAGCTTGAGAAACAGCTTCTCCAGCCGTAGATACGCACGCCAGTTCACGGCGCGCAGATCGTCGCCGTGATGAAAGTGCCGGTGGTCGAGGAACTCCTGTCCCGCGCCGGAAAACCGCGAGGCGTTGCGGCCACCCACCAGACCCGGAAAGCTCTTCTGCCAGTGAATGGCCAGCCGTTCCAGCTTTTCCAGGAACGCGCGATCGACCAGAGGCGCCTGCGCCATTTCGGGACAGCTCAACCCAGCCGCGCCGAAGCTGCGCCGAGAATGCTCGCCAGCACGGTCTCGGTCGTCTGCCCTTCGGCGTGGGCGTCGAAATTCAAGATGATGCGATGTCGCAGCACGGCAGGCGCCACGCGCAGAATGTCTTCTACGCTGAGGTGAAAGCGCCCCTCGAGCAGCGCCGCTACGCGGCCGCATTCCACCAGCGCCTGCGCGCCGCGCGGCGAGGAGCCGTAGCGGATGTATTTTCGTGCGCTCTCGTGCGCCTGTGGGCTCATCGGCTGCGTGGCCATGACCAGATCGACGGCGAACTCCTGCACGTGCCCGGCAACCAGGACCTCACGGCAAATCTGCCGCAGTTCGAGAATATCCTCGCGGCCGGCGACGCTGTCCACATGCGTCTCTTCGCGCTGTATGGTGCGCTCGACGATGCGGTTCAGTTCGTCCCGCGACGGATAGTTCACCACGATCTTCATCAGGAAGCGGTCCAACTGCGCCTCGGGAAGCGGATATGTGCCTTCCATCTCAATGGGATTCTGAGTGGCCATGACCAAAAACGGCGCTTCCAGCTTATGCGTAGTGGTGCCGCTGGTGACGGTCCGTTCCTGCATAGCCTCCAGCAGCGCCGACTGCGTCTTGGGAGTGGCGCGGTTGATCTCGTCAGCCAGCACCAAGTTGGCGAACACCGGCCCGGCCTGAAAGCGCAAGAATTTTGCGCCCCCTTCTCCGGTCTCAATCATCATGCTGCCGACAATATCCGCCGGCATAAGATCGGGAGTGAACTGTATGCGCGAGTATTTCAAACGCAAGACGCGGCCCAGCGTACGCAACAAGGTTGTCTTGCCGAGTCCCGGAACGCCTTCCAGAAGCACGTGCCCACCCGCCAGAAGGCAGGTCAGCACACCGTCCACCACATCCTGCTGCCCCACGATAACCTTGGAAATCTCCGAGCGGATGCGGTCCAGCCGCGCCACGGCGTTTTGAATCACAACATCAGCGGTCACTACTCCTATTCTAGCGTCCGGAAACCACCGCCCCGCCAGCCCTCCTCCACCAGGCCTCCTGCGCGCACTCCGCCAATGGCCACCTCCACGATCCGGTTGGGCTCGCGTCTGCCAGCCAGGCTCACCTCAAGGTAGTTGGTAGTGAGAGCCTTGCCGACCTCGTGCAAGGTCACGGCTGAAAGCGTGCGCCCCACCATGGCGCGCCGGAATTCGAGATTCTTGGCCATCGCCAATTCCCGCAGAATCTGGTTCCGCCGCCGGCGTTCCGCCATGGGAACCTGCCCCGGCATGCTGGCCGCCGGCGTGCCGGGGCGCTCGGAATATGTGAAGACGTGCAGATAAGTGAATGGGAGGCTCTCAATGAAACGCCGGTTCTCCTCAAACTCGGCTTCGGTCTCTCCCGGAAAGCCCACCATCACATCCGCGCCCAGAGCGGCATCCGGCATGAGCGCCTTCGCCACACGCACGCGGTCCTCATAGTTCCTGGCGCGGTAGCGCCGCCGCATGCGCCGCAGCACGGCGTCCGAGCCCGATTGCAGCGGCATGTGCACGTGCCTAGCCATGCGCGGCGACTCCGCCAGCAAACCCAGCAGCTCATCGGACCAGTCCATCGGCTCTACCGAACTGAGCCGCAGTCTGCGCACTTCGGTTTCCGCCAACAACCGCTTGAGCAGGTCCACCAGCCGCAAACGGCCGCCTCGTTCCCGGCCCCAGCGGCCCAAATTGATGCCGGTGAGCACCACCTCGGCGTACTTGTCAGCCAGATTGCGCACTTGCTCGACCACCCAGCCGGCCGGGGCGCTGCGGCTCGGCCCGCGCACTGCCGGGATGATGCAGAATGCACATCGGTTGCCGCAGCCGTCTTGGATCTTCAGGTTCGGCCGGCTGCGGCCACCCGATGCGTCGTAAACCGGCGCGGCCAGAAACTCCTGCGCAGCGGCGATGTCGCCCACCTGGATGAAGCCGTGATAGGGCGCCGGTCCGGCAAGCGTCACCAACTCCGCAATCCGGTGCTTGTCCGTATTGCCAACCACCCATTTCACACCCGGGAAACCGGCCAATTCTTCAGGACGCCGCTGGGCGTAGCAGCCGGTAACCAAAATTGCAGCGTCCGGATTGCGGCGGTGCACCCGGCGCAGCGCCTGCCTCAAATCCTCGTCGGCTGTTGAGGTCACCGTACAACTGTTCAGCACGACAATGTCGGCCGACTCCACGTCCTGGGCAGCCTGCCAACCCTTCAGGCCCAAAGCATGGCCAATGGCCGCTCCGTCGGCTTGAGTGGCCCGGCAACCGAAATTCTGGATGTAAAAGCTGCGCCTCACTATTCCCATGATAAGGCGCGGAGTAAAGCATTTTCCCCATCCTCACCGGCCATGTTCCGTCCGATTAAGAAGGGGGGATAAAAGGAGCCCTTTCATCTTGAATCCAGGCCGCGTTCTTTCTCAGGATGAGATTGACAGCGTATTTCGCAATCTGAAGGACTCGCGTCCCGAAGACGATCCCGGCAAGAAAGCCCGGCCCTATGATTTTCGCCGCCCCGACCGCATCGCCAAGGATCAGCTCCGCGCTCTGCACCTGTTGCACGAGAATTTCGCCCGTAGCCTGGCCAGCAGCCTCTCGGCTTATCTGCGCGCCTACGCCATGGTGAACCTGGTTTCGGTTGAGCAGCTTTCCTATCAGGAATTCTCACAGGGGTTACCCACGCCGAGCTGCCTGGTCTCTTTGGGAATGCGGCCTTTTGACGGCAACGCGGTCCTGGAACTGAACCCTTCGCTGGTCTTTCCGATCCTGGAAATGTTGCTCGGTGGATCGGGCAAAGCCGGAATGAATCTGAACCGCGAGATCACAGAAATTGAGCAGAACATTCTGGATGGCCTGTTCCGCCTCATCCTGCACGAT
>CAYSBM010000050.1:0-5569 GCA_964429095.1 uncultured Solibacteraceae bacterium
ACTGGCCTACGGCATCACCAGCGATAATCCCCATTCCGGCGCCATCGCCAATCCCTGGAACGTGGAGTATAGCCCCGGCGGCTCCAGCGGCGGGTCGGGAGCCGCGGTTTCCAGCGGCATGGTCCCCGCCGCCATGGGCAGCGATACAGGCGGCAGCATCCGCATTCCGGCCGCCTTCTGCGGGATCGTGGGTTTGAAACCGTCTTTCGGCCGCGTCAGCCGCTTCGGGGTGATCCCGCTGGCCTATAGCCTGGATCACGTGGGGCCGATGGCGCGCACCGTGCGCGACGCTGCTTTGATATTGAACGCCATCGCGGGGCCCGATCCGCGTGATCCGTCGTCGAGCCAAGCCCCGGTGGAAAACTATGTTCCGGCGGACCATGTGGACCTCGCCGGGGTGCGGATCGGCTGGCCTGAAAATTTCTATTTTGACGGAGCGGATCCGGAGGTGCGCGAAGCGGTTGTCCGCGCGGCGGATCTTGCCGCCAGCGCCGGCGCCGAAATTGTGCCGCTCCGCGTGCCGGATATGGACGCTCTGAATGCCGTGGGCCGCGTTATTATGCTTAGCGAGGCGTCGGCCCTCTACGAGCCGTACCTGGACCGGCGGGACCTTTTCGGCGCCGACGTGCTGGCGTTGCTGGATCAGGGGCGCCTGTTGCGCGCGGCCGATTACATCAACGCCCAGCGCGTGCGGCGGGCCATGGCGCGCGACTTCTCCGCTCTGTGGAAGCGCGCCGATTGCCTGTTCACTCCCACAACTTTGCTGCCCGCTCCACGGATCGGCCAGCTTTCCGTCCAAGCCGGCGGAATGCAGCAGGATGTGCGCCTCTGGACCACGCGTAATCTCCGCGCTATTAACATGCTGGGGTTGCCGGCTATCAGTTTGCCGTGCGGCTTGCACTCCTGCGGTTTGCCCATTGGCTTGCAGATTGTGGGCCGCCGGTTCCAAGAGGCGGCATTATTACAGGTGGCGGCCGCGGTTGAAGAGGTCCTCGGCCCTCTTCCACTCCCAAGAACCGCAGACTGAGGCTCAAGGCTGCCAGACCAGGATGCGGTTCCCGCTACAATTTGATTGATGATCAGACATATTTTCAGTTTGGTGGTCTCCGGCGCGCTCGCGCTGGCGCAGCCGCCCGCCATCACGCCTTCCGGCAGCTTGCGCCTGTTTAACGGCAAGAACCTGGACAACTTTTACACCTACCTGAAGGCAACCAAGTACCAGGATCCGAAGAGGGTGTTCACCGTCCACAATGGGGTCATCCACATTTCCGGTGAAGAACTGGGCGCCATCATTACGCGCCAGTCTTTCCGGGACTATCATCTGACCGTCGAGTGGAAGTGGGGCGGAAAAACCTGGCCGCCGCGCGATCGCAAAGCCCGAGACAGCGGCATTCTGGTGCACTCGGTGGGCGAGGATGGCGCCTATGGGGGCATCTGGATGGAATCCATCGAATGTCAAATCATCGAAGGCGGATGCGGCGACATCATTCTGGTGGGCGGAAAAGGCAAACCCTCCATTACCGTCGAAACCCGCCTGGGCGCCAATGGGGAGCTTTACTGGCGCAAGGGTGGTACGCCGGTTACTAGGAATAGCGGGCGCTTCAACTGGTTTGGACGCGACGAAGCCTGGAGGGACACGTTAGGGTTCCGCGGGCGGCAGGAGGTGGAAAAACCTTTCGGCCAGTGGAACCGCTCGGAAGTGATCTGCGACGGCGACTCGATTACCAACCTGGTTAACGGAGTTGCCGTGATGCACGGAACGAAAGCTTCGCACACTGCTGGCAAGATCCAGATTCAATCCGAATACGCCGAAATTCTGATCCGCAAGGTGGAGCTGCGTCCGCTGTCGAAGCGCGACAAGGCTCGCCGTACGGCTACCTGAGCCAGCCGGTCCAGATTGCTGCTATTCTGGGAAACCTCCGGGCTCGTCCGCCACGAAATTTGAGTCACAGCTTTCCTCCGCTTTGTAGGCTTTCTCGCAACTAACTAAAAGGACACGGCTTATCTGTCCTTCTCGGTTTGTGGCGAGGCTCTTGAACCACGGCCCCAGAAGTGCGGTCTGCTAGGATGCCAGCGGAATGAGGAACAACGACCTGGCTGGGCGCCTGGCGCGCGACAGTAAAGTCAGCAAGGCCACTGCCGCCGATGAACTCAGCCGTGTGGTGCATGGTATTGTGAAGAACCTTCGCCGCGGCCTGCCCGTGCGCTTGCCGGGGTTGGGGACTTTCCTGCCAGGCAAACAGCCTAATTTCCAATTTGATTTGGAACCTGCGCCGCGGGGGCGGCGGAAGTAGAGGCCCCTGCCATGGAAGCCGGACATTGGGATTCCAGCGAGAAGGTCGCGCGTCTGGTGCGCCAAGCTCTGGAAGAGGGCGCGGCGGTGGAAATCGACGGGGTGGGGTTGTTTCGCCCCCTCTCAGGCGGCGGCTACGAATTCGTTGCGCAGAGCAAGCCGCAGGTCTTCTTGGCCTATGTGGAAGAGGACTATGCCCGAGTTCACCGCCTCTATCAGCAATTGCGGGCGGCAGGCTGCGAGCCATGGCTAGACAGAAAGAAACTCCTTCCGGGGCAGAACTGGCCCCGCGCCATTGAACAGGCCATCGAAATTTCAAATTTCGTGTTACCGTGCTTCTCGCGGCGCTCAGCCTGCAAGCGGGGACACTTTCAGGCGGAATTACGTTATGCCCTGGATTGCGCCGCGCGGTTGCCGCTGGACGATGTCTACATCATCCCCATCCGTCTGGAGGAGTGTCCTGTCCCGCTGCGCATCCGGCGTGAATTGCAGTATGTGGACCTGTTTCCCGATTGGGACCGGGGGTTGCGGCAAATTCTGGACACCATGGCCCGCCAGCGCTCGAAGGCCCGGAACCGCCTACTGCTTGCCGGCTAACCTCCGCTTGGCTTCCTCCAGCAATTTGGGTTCGGGATCCAGTTCGGCGCACCTCTGCCAGGCTTCCCGGGCGCCTTTCTTGTCTTTCAACCGCTCGCGCGCGTCCCCCAGACGCAGCCAAGCTTCGGCGTCCTTGGAGTTCCAACGGGTGGCCTCTTCGAAACGCATGGCGGCAGCCCGGTAATTGCCCTTCTTGAAGTAGTAATTACCGACCTTCTTTTCCTTTTCGGCTTGTAGAGGGTTGAATGAATACTCCTTTGGCCGCATGCTTTCATCCTCTTCCGGAGGCTCGCCGTGTTGCGTCGCTGGAGTTTCCCGCTGAGCCGGTTGGCCCGGAATCGCACCGGTGGGCAAGAGGGTGAAAAGCGCCAACATCCAAGCGCGTGACACAATTAAATTATACCGGTCCATGGATCTGCGCGAAAAAGCCGCCTTGCTGCCCACGGCTCCCGGAGTCTATCTTTACAAGGACGCCGGGGGGAACGTTCTTTACGTGGGCAAGGCCAAGAATTTGCGCAGGCGCGTGCGGAGCTACTTCGGTGATGACCGGCAGGCGGAGGCCAAGACTGGCCGTTTGCTGGCCGAAGCGCGCGAGATCGAGTACATACAGGTCGATAACGAAAAAGAAGCGCTGGCGCTGGAAAACAATCTGATCAAGCAGCATCAGCCGCGCTTCAATGTACTGCTGCGCGATGACAAGACCTATCCATACATCAAGCTAACTGCGGAACAATATCCACGCGTGTATGTCACACGGCGGGTGGTCAAAGACGGGTCCGCCTAATTCGGCCCCTATTTTCCCGGGAACCTGGCGCGCCGCGTGCTGGACCTCGTCCACCGCCGCTTCCAAGTCCCCTCTTGTAAGATCGATTTGACGCGCAAGCACCCGCAACCTTGCCTGGAATATCACATCCACCGCTGCTTAGGACCTTGTGTTGAGGGACTTACCACCCAGGCGGAGTATGACGAGGCGGTCCACGACGTGCGCCTGTTCTTAGAAGGGCGGCACCGCGACTTGGTTCAGGACCTGAGGAGGCGTATGGAACGTGCCTCGGCCGAGATGCGCTTTGAGCAGGCGGCGGCGCTGCGGGACCTGGTTGCGACGGTGGAAGAAGGCGAAGAAAAACAAAAGATGGCCGCGGCCGAAGGGGACAACACCGACATTTTCGCCTGCTACGCCGAGCCGCCGCTGGTGGCCGTGAATGTTTTTCACATGCGCAATGGCCGGGTTGTGGACCGCCGCGAATATTTCTGGGAGGACGTTCACCAGTTGGAGCCGGGTGAATTCTTTGCCTCGTTGCTGATGCAGTTTTACGCTGCGCAGGCTTATATTCCGCCGCTGATTCACGTGCCGGTGGAGTTGGAAGACCGCGAAGCGTTAGAAGAGCTGCTTGGTGAGAAGCGGGGGCGTAAAGTGGAAATCCACACTCCGCGCCGCGGTCAGAAGCGCGCCATGCTGGTTCTGGCGGAAACCAATGCGCGGCAAAGTTTCCAGCGGCGTTTTCGCATGCGCAAGCCCAGCGTCGAGGCCATCCGGCAGGCACTGGGCGAGGCGCTGGGGCTCGAGCGGCCGCCGCAATCCATCGAATGCTTCGACATCTCGCACACGCAAGGCAGCGACATCGTAGCCAGCATGGTTGTGTGGGAGGATGGCCGCATGAAAAAGTCCGCCTACAGGAAATTCATTCTGCGGACGGTGGAGTCCAACGATGACTTCGCTTCCATGCGCGAAATCATCACCCGGCGGTATTCGCGCCTGCAACGCGAGGGCAAGCCGTTGCCAAGCCTAGTGCTGGTCGATGGCGGGTTGGGACAGTTGTCCTCGGCGGCTGCCGCCCTCGCTGCCCTGGGAATGGCGGACCAGCCTCTGGCGGCCATCGCCAAGCGCGAAGAGATTATTTATGTGCGGGGCCGGGAGGACGAACCCGTGAAGCTGGATCCACATTCGCCGGTGTTGCACCTGATTCAGATGATCCGGGACGAAGCGCACCGTTTCGCCGTCAGCTTCCACCGCGCCCGCCGCGGCAAGCGCATGACTTTGGCGCCGGAAGGTTCAACGTCCCGCCGCAAGCCGGTCCGCAAGTGAGCCGGGAAGCCCCGCCCTCCGGATTTTCTCCTGGGCCTTTGCGATGTCGTAGGCGGTCCGGCGCAGCCGAACCTCCCGATTCTCGGGTAGGTATATGGCGTAAGCGGCGCGGGGATCGCCGTCCCGGGGCTGGCCGACGGCGCCACAGTTGATCAGATACAGACGGCCGGGCGGCAGTGAGAACCGGCGTTCGTTTTCGCCGGAAACGGGCCGCGGCAGGCTCCGCACGCCTCTTGCGTCGCTCAAGAACCCGCCTTGTAAGTGGCTGTGTCCGATGAAGTAAACCCCTTCGCCGCAACGTTCGGCGATCCGCGTCACATCCCACTCGGCCAGCACATACTCGTCTTCGTCCAGCGGCGAACCGTGCGCCAGTTGCGCTTGCTCGATGGCCACCGGAGCGGGCTCGAGGTTGCCGAGATAAGCGAGATTGATGGGCGTGAGCGTGGCGTGAGTCCAGGCTGCCGCCGCTTGCGCGCGGTCGTTGAACCAGTTGGCGTGCTTTAGGCTCGCGCAGGCGCGGTCGTGATTGCCGCGCACCACCGCGTACCAGCTCGCCAGCGAGGAGTTCGACTTCCCGCTGCACCTCGGCGTCA
>CAYSBM010000050.1:5579-12250 GCA_964429095.1 uncultured Solibacteraceae bacterium
CGCGCACCACCGCGTCCAACCTCGCACGCGCCCAGTCGCAGACGGCGGTGGGATCGGCGCCATAGCCGACCAGGTCGCCGCAGCAGGCGATCCGGTCGTAGGCGCCCGCTGCGTCAGCCAGCACCGCTTCGAGCGCTTCGAGGTTGGCATGAATGTCGCTCAAAATCAGATAGCGCACAGGCGTATCAAGGAGACCTCCGGCGGAGCGCCGACGCGCGTGGGGACGCCCACCGTGCCCAAGCCCCGCGAGACATAAATGGCTGAGGTTGCCGAACGGTACAGTCCGTAAACGTAAGGCGTATAAAGGCGCGCAATGCTTAAGTTCTCGCCGAGGATCTCCAAGCTGATCTGTCCGCCGTGCGTGTGCCCGGCGAGGACCAAATCCCAGCCCTGGGCGGCAGCCACCGGGAATACGTCGGGATTGTGCGATAGCAATACGTTGGCCGCTTGGGGAACGATCATTCCCGCCGCCCCACGCAGGTAAGGCTCGCGCAACCGCTGGTAGTCGACGCCCGCCAGATTTAATGTGGCGGCGCCGAATTTCAACTGATGGGATGCCCGGCGCAGGAAACGGATCCCCAGACGGGCGCCCCACTGCGCCGCCAGTCTTTCGGCGTTGGCGTAGATTTCGTGGTTTCCCAGGCATCCCCAGATGCCGGCGTCGGCGCGCAAGCGGGCAAGTTGCCGCAACCCGGCTTCCAGCGGATCCCCGGCGGTAGTGATCAGGTCGCCGGTGAAGACCGCCAACTGGGCGCGGGTTTCATTGGCCATGTCCACCACGCGTTGCAGATCTCTGAGACTCAGGAAAGCGCCCAGGTGCACGTCGGTCAACTGCACTACCAGCAAGCCATCCAGGCCGGGAGCCAGCCCGCGGACCGGCACGCGGGTTTCGGTGACGTGAAAGCGGTTCCGTTCGAGAAAAGTGCCGTAACCCGCCGCAGCCAGCGGCGCCACCGCCAGAGTATTTCGCAAGACCACGAGCGCTCGCCGGCGCTCCGGATTGAACCGCTCAACGCCTTTCCACAGCGGATAAAGGATGATGGCGCCCGTCGAGCAGATTGCCCACAGCATGGCCCCGGCGCGCAGGAAGGCCAGCCATTGCCAGTTGGGAAGCAAACCGGCATGCGCGGGAATGCTGAAGGCGAAACCGAAGAAGAGCCACAGGCAGCAGCCGAGCGTGGCCATGCGGATCCAGTGGCGCAGACGCTCCGAGCGCCCGGCGAGGCGGGATTTCAGCAGCCAACCGGCCAGCCGGAATTGCACCCAGATTGCCACCAGCAGCGTAAGAACTTCTGGGATGTACCGCCAGCGCGCTTGCATCGGCGAGACTCCTTTTCATTGTATCCCGCGCATAAGCGCGCATGCTCCCGCTACAATCGGTCTATGTGCCTTGTAGTGGTTGGCTCGGTGGCTTACGACGGTGTGGAGACCCCGCACGGCAAGCGAGAACGCATGCTGGGCGGAGCATGTACCTACATATCCCTGGCCGCCAGCTATTTCACGCCCGTTTCAATTGTCGCCGTGGTGGGTGAAGATTTCGCTCAAGAGGACTTGGACCTGCTGGCCAGCCGCAGCATTGGTCTGGACGGGTTGGAGCGCGCTCCGGGCAAGACGTTCTTCTGGTCAGGAGTCTACTCATCGGACATGAACGACCGGACGACGCTGCGCACCGACCTGAACGTATTTGCGGATTTCCGGCCCAAGCTTCCCGAGCGCTATAAGTCTTACCCTTACCTGTTGCTGGGCAATATACAGCCTGAGTTGCAACGCAGCGTCCATTCACAGATGCGCGCGCTGAGGTTCGCCGGAGGCGACACGATGAACTACTGGATCCAGGACTACCGGAGCGAATTGGAGTCCACCATCCGCAGTTGGGACTTTCTGCTCATCAACGACAGTGAAGCGCGGATGCTCGCCGGGGAAGACAACCTGCGCAAGGCCGCCCAAGCGATATTGGACATGGGGCCCGGAACGCTGGTGGTCAAGCGCGGCGAATACGGGGCCGTGCTATTCCGCCGCGACGGCTGTTTCGCGGCGCCCGGCTACCTGCTGGAAAGCGTATACGACCCGACAGGGGCCGGAGACAGCTTCGCCGGCGGCTTCATCGGATACCTGGCCGGATGCGGATACGACCCGGCGCAACACCCCGGCCAGGATATGCTGCGCCGCGCCGTCATCTACGGCTCCGTAATGGGAAGTTTCTGCTGCGAGCAATTCGGGGTGGACCGTTTCCGGACTCTGACCCGCGCCGAAATCGATGCCCGTTTTGAAGAATTCCAGGCGCTCACGCGTTTTTGAGACGGCGGCGGCTCTCGCCCTGGCCACGGCGCTGAGCGTGCTGGCGGCGTGGTGGTTCTTTTCACGGGGCGACAGCTTGGCCTATGGGGATGCCGCATCGCACCTCAACATCGCGCGCCGCATCGTGGACTCGCGCACGCCGGGTTATCTTCAGACCGGCACGGTGTGGCTCCCGCTGCCTCACTGGATTATGGCGCCGCTTGCCGCGCACGATCCCTGGTGGCGCAGCGGCCTGGCCGGCGTAGCGCCCTCGGTGTTGGCTTTCATTGCCGCCGCCGGATTCCTGTTCGCGGCGGCTCGGCGGCGGTTCGCCTCAGCCGCGGCGGGATTCTCCGCGCTGGCGCTGCTGATTTCAAACCCCAACCTCCTGTACCTGGAAGCCACGCCTATGACCGAGGCGCTGATGTTGGTCTGGATCGCCGCCTTGCTGTATGCCACCGTGCGGTTCCGCGACAAACAGTCCATGGCGGCGGTGCTTGCGGCTGCGCTGGCCGCGCTTTGCGGGTCGCTTACGCGATATGAAGGCTGGTTCCTGATCCCATTCACGGCGTTCTATTTTCTGGTGGCTTCCAAGCGCCGCCGCGTCCTGCACGCCGCCCTGTTCGCCGCTGTGGCTTCACTCGGCCCGCTTTACTGGCTGGCGCACAACTGGTGGATTTACGGCAATCCGATCGAGTTCTACAACGGTCCGTATTCGGCCTTGGCCATCTACCAACGTTCACTCTCCGGTGGTATGGCGCATTACCCCGGCGATCACAACTGGAGCGAGGCGTTTCACTTCTACGCGGAAGCGGCGCGCTCGGTAGTGGGGTTGCCGCTGATGGGATTGGGACTTGCCGGCGCGCTGGCGTGCCTATGGATGCGGGTATTCTGGCCTCTGCTGCTGCTGGCTCTGGCGCCGCTGTTTTTCGTCTTGAGCCTGTACTCGTCCGGCACGCCGGTTTTTTTGCCGCACCTGTGGCCGTATGCTTACTACAACACGCGCTACGCCGTCGCGGTGCTGCCGCTGGCGGCTTTCGCCGCAGCCGGGCTGGCGGCGATGGCCCCGCTGCGGATCCGAAAGTGGGCGGCGCTTGCCGCGGTGGGAACGGGCGTGTCACCCTGGCTAGTGAACCCCGGTCCGGAGTCGTGGATCTGCTGGAAAGAAGCTCAGGTGAACTGGAACGGACGCCGCGCGGCGTTTGATCAAGCTGCCGCTTTCCTGCGCGCCAACTACCGCCCTGGCTCGGGTTTGATCCTGACTTTCGCCGATCTGGCCGACGTGGCTCGCCGCGCCGGAATCCGGTTCGGAGACCTGTTGCATGAGGACAACGGAATCGCGTGGTATGCGGCGGCCTCGCGCCCGGACCTGTTCCTGGGCGAGCCCTGGGCCGGGGCCGATTCCGGCGACCGCATCGCCACAGCCATCGCGCGCGCGGCGCGCCGCGGTCCGCGCTACGATTGTGTGGGGATCATCGCCGAAAAAGGGGCTCCCGTGATCGAGATCTATAGGAGACGCCCATGAAGATTCCGTTCACCAAGGCTCACGGAGCCAAGAATGATTTCTTGCTCACGCCGCGGGAGGCCGCGCCGGCCAGGGGACTGGCGGATCTGGCGCGATCCATCTGCGACCGCCATACTGGGGTCGGCGCTGACGGCTGGTATCTGGTCGAGCGCGCGGAAGGCGCGGACTACCACGCCCGGGTTCAGTTGTTCAATTCCGATGGCAGCCAGGCCGAAGTTTCCGGAAACGGGACGCGCTGCGCCGCCGCCTGGCTGATCGAAGAAGGCGAGGAAACCCAGCAGATCCGCATCCTGACCGGAGCGGGTGTGAAACATCTGAAGTTGATCGAGCGCCGCGGGCCGCACTATAGATTCGAGATGAATATGGGGCGCATCGGCTGGCGCGAGCCGGATTTGCGTGCGGCGATCACTGTGCGGGGCGGCCCGCTGGAAGCCACGATCCTGGATGTGGGTAATCCGCAGTGCGCCGTCTTCGTTCAGGATTTCGATTTCGACTGGCGGGGGCTGGGCGCCGAAATTGAACGCCACCCCAGGGTCCCGGACCGCACCAATATTTCGTTTGTGCGTGTCCTGGACCGCCATACCCTTGAAGTGCGCTTCTGGGAGCGGGGCGCGGGCGAAACCATGAGCAGCGGGACCGGTTCTACGGGAGCGGCGGCGGCGGCCATTTTGCGCGGTCTGGCCGAAAGCCCGGTGCGCGTGCTGACGCCCGCCGGCGCTCTGGACATCCAGGGCGGGGAGGAATACAGCATGTCCGGCCCGGCGGAAATCGTCGCTCGAGGGGAATACTATCTCAACGTGTAGAAGGAGGCAGCAGTTGGAAGGCTCGAGCAAGTGGGCGGAGCAGTTGGAAACTAAGATTCGGGAGCGCCGGGCGCGGGTGGGCATCATCGGCCTCGGTTATGTGGGCCTGCCGTTGGCGGTGGAATTCGCCCGTGCGGGATTCTCCGTGACGGGAATTGACGTCGACCAGGCCAAAGCCGATCAGATCAACGCTGGCCGCTCCTACGTGCAGGACGTGCCTTCGGCCGAACTGACGCCTCTGGCCGCCGGCGGGCGTTTGCGCGCCACCACGGACTTTTCGGTGATCGCCGGCTTGGACACCGTCAACATCGCCGTCCCCACGCCCCTGCGCAAAACCAAAGATCCTGACATGAGCTACGTGGTGGCGGCCTGCAAGGAACTGGCCCGTTATTTCAGCCCCGGCAAGCTGGTGATCCTGGAATCCACGACTTACCCTGGCACTACCGACGAGCTGCTCCTGCCCATGCTGGAAAGAGAAGGCTTGCGGCCTGGAAGCGAGTTTTTCCTGTGCTTTTCACCCGAGCGCGTCGATCCCGGCAACCCCCAATACCAGACCCGGAACATCCCCAAAGTGGTGGGCGGCATTACCGCCGAATGCACGCGTCTGGGCGCCCTGTTCTACCAGCAGGCGCTGGAGCACGTCGTGCCGGTCAGTTCCACCCGGGTAGCCGAGATGGTCAAGTTGCTGGAGAATACGTTCCGCATGATCAACATCGGCCTGGTAAATGAAATGGCGCTGATGTGCGCCCGCATGGACATCAATGTTTGGGAGGTGATTGCCGCCGCCGCCCCCACGCCTTTCGCATTCATGCCATGCTATCCCGGTCCTGGCCTGGGGGGCCATTGCATTCCGGTCGATCCGTTTTACCTGTCCTGGAAAACCAAGCAGGCAGGCATCGAAGCGCGGTTCATCGAACTGGCCGGCTACATCAATGGTCAGATGCCGCTGTTTGTGGTGGACAAGATCGCCGGAGCGCTCAACGACCAACTGAAGCCCCTGCGCGGTTCGCATGTGCACATCGTGGGGGTGGCCTACAAGCCGGACATCGACGATGTGCGCGAGTCGCCTGCCCTCGACATCATGCACCTGCTGCTAAGACGAGGTTCGCGCATTACTTATAGCGATCCATATGTTCCGAAGATCCGCGTGGATGGCGTTGAATTCACGGCCCAGCCGCTGGAGCCAGCCGCCGCAGACGCCGACTGCGTGGTGATCGTCACGCATCACCGGGCTTTCGACTACCCCACTCTGGCCGAACGGGCCAAGCTGATCGTCGACACCCGCAACGCGCTGAAGGGCATCGCGGGGAACAACATCGTGCGATTGTGAAGCGGGCCTGCGGGTGCCATTTGCCTAACTGCACCCGCTGGTGCCGCCGCAATTCTCGCACTTGAAACAGGCGCCGTTGCGGGTCATCAGCGATCCACATTCGGCGCACAGGGGCGCGTCTTCGGCTACCGGGCCGAATGGCAGTTTCTGCTGCGGTTCGGGCTCGGTAGGCCGCAGCTTGGTGGTCTTGCCGGCTTCGGTAACAGCGTATTCCGGCCCCAGGAACTTCATGCCCAGCCACCGGAAAATGTAATCCATGATGGACTTGGCGTAGGGGATCTGCGGGTTCCCGGTCCAGCCGTCCGGTTCGAAACGCACATGGCTGAACTTGTCCACCAGAAATTTCAGCGGCACGCCGTATTGCAGCGAAAAGCTGATGGCGGTGGCGAAGCTGTCCATCAGTCCGCTGATGATCGAGCCTTCCTTGGCCATGGTGATGAACAATTCGCCCGGCTGGCCATCCTCGTACAGGCCCACGGTGATGTAGCCCTCGTGGCCGCCTATGGAGAACTTATGGGTGATGGACTGCCGCTCGTCGGGTAGCTTGCGGCGGACCGGGCGGTAGACGATCCTTTCGGCCGGCGCTTCCGCTGGCGCCTTCTTTGAGTCCATGCGCGCACCGCTGCTGAGGGGTTGGACGCGCTTGGAGTTGTCCCGGTAGATGGCCACCGCCTTCAGACCCAGACGCCAGCTTTCGATGTAGGCGTCCATGATGTCTTCGACGGTGGAGTCCTCG
>CAYSBM010000051.1:0-12102 GCA_964429095.1 uncultured Solibacteraceae bacterium
GCCTTCGGGGCGGCCATGTCACGGCATGGCGTCCGAAATTCTACACGACAGCCGTGGCTTGTTCAACGGCGTTCCCAACCCGTTTTGGGCCGCCCGGTATCACTCGCTGCATGTGGACGCTTCGAGCGTTCCTCCGGAGTTGGAGATCACGGCCTGGACCCGCGAGCATATCATCATGGGGTGCCGCCTGCCGGGCCGAGACGTCGAGGGCGGGCTCTTTCATCCGGAATCGTTTCTCACCAAGCACGGCTGTTTGATCTTCCGCAATTTTCTGGCTGGCGGGCGCCATGTGGTCTGACCGTCCTTCCGCAGCGCGTCTTGCCGGGATGGCAGCCGAACTGAGCAAGGTATGGCGCAGTCCCGGCGGAGAAGCCGCAGCCGTTGAGGCCGTTAAGGCTTCGCCGGCCCACTTAGCCGCTTGGCTGCGCCGCAAGCCCGGCTTTATGTGGCTGGATGGCGGCCATGCTGGGGGGCGCTTTTTCTTCGACCCGGCGGCGTGGCTGACTGTAAAGGACGGCCAAGCGCGGGTGGCCTCCTTTCGGGGCGCGGTCACGTTTCCAGCGCGCGGATTCGACTTGCTCGAGGCGGCTCTGGCCTGCTGGCAGGGGTCGGGGGCTGTGCTGGCTGGGTATTTCGGGTACGAACTGGGTCCTGAACTGGAGGCGATACGAACGCCGGCCACAAGCTCGACCGTTCCGGATCTTTACCTGGGTTTGTATGTTTCCGGACTGGCGTACGGGCCGGGGGGATGGCATGCATGGAGCGTTCCGGGGGGGCCGCGAGCGGAAGAATTGGCCAGGACCGCCGAACTCCTCCCGCTGGGCGACGATTTCGAAAGCGGCGCCGCGCTCTCGCCTGGTCCACTTCGGAGCTACCCGGATGGCGATGAATTCCGCTCGGCGGTGGAGCGGACCGTAGCCCGCATATACCAGGGGGAATTGTTTCAAGCGAACTTGTGCCGCTGTCTGGAAGCGCCGCTAGAAGAAGATCTGGCGTGGCCGTTGTACCTGCGCATGCGCTCGATTACGCCTGCGGCCCACGGCGCTTTCCTTCGCCTGCCGGCTGGCGGCGCCGTGGCTTCGGTGAGTCCCGAGCTCTTCCTGCGGGTACGCGGCCAGTCAGTCGAGTCGCGTCCTATCAAGGGGACCCGGCCGCGAGGCTCGACGCCGGAAGCTGACCGTCAACTAGCACAGGAGCTCAAAGCCAGCGAAAAGGACCGTGCGGAGCTGGCCATGATTGTAGACGTAGTGAGGAACGATCTCGCCCGCGTTTGCGTGCCGGGTACGGTGGCCGTTCCGGAGCACGCCAGGCTGATCACTTTGCCGGCGGTACACCACACGGTCTCCACGGTGGCAGGGCGCCTGCGGCCATCAGCTACGGCCGCGGAGTTGCTGCGTGCTTGCTTCCCACCCGCCTCGATCTCGGGGGCTCCCAAGATCCGGGCCATGGAGGTGGCCGAAGAAGAGGAAACCCGGCGCCGGGGTCCGTCGATGGGCGCTATTGGCTGGATCTCGACCCAAGGAGACTTGGAGCTGTCTGTCGCGATCCGCACGGCGGTGGCCGCGAATGGGACCGTGTGCTACCATGCCGGGGCCGGCATCACGGCGGGATCCGATCCAGTACAGGAACTGCAAGAAACTTGCCACAAGGCCGGCGCCTTTGTCCGGGCCTTGGGCCTCAATCTCCCGCAGCCCTGGTGAAGACGCGAACGGTCGCCGCTGCGTCTGGATGCTGACCAAGTTTCCCTTCGGGCCATTCCGCTACAATTGCACCCATGGTGCTCGCCTTGCTGGTATTGGGCCTCGCTCAGTTTGAACCGTTGCTCGATAATCTCTTCATTTACCGCGACGCGGCAAACGTGTATGTTATCCGCTCCGGCCAGCGCGCCGTTCTGATCGACTTCGCCGGAGGCGGCGTGCTCGACCGGCTGGAGGCCATCGGCGTGCGGCAAGTGGACGGCGTCTACCTCACACACCGCGACCGGGATCAATGGTTCGGCTTCCGGAAGGCCGCCGCGAGGAGGATCCCGATCCATGCGCCAGGCCAAGCAGTAGCAGATTATTGGCGGAAGTTCTTCCCTGCCCCGAATGGTTCCATTGAGTACTCGATCATGACGCCTGACGAGAGCGCGGCAATCTTCGACATGCGCCCTGGGGACCGCGTAAGGACCGCGGTGGGATTGATCGAAGCAGTCGCCACGTCCGGACATACCCGCGATCACCTTGCCTACCAGATCACGTTAGATGGCAGGAAGATAGTGTTTTCCGGAGATGCCATCTACGCCCGGGGCAAGGTCTGGCAGGGTTATCAGCTCGATTGGGATCACTGGCGGGGACAGGGCTACGAAGCCGCGGCGGCGGCTTTGTTGCGGCTGCGGGACTTGCGTCCGGATCTACTGGCCCCTTCACACGGAGAACCGCAAAGGGAAGGCATCGAAGAGACTTTGGCCATCACCGCCGGACGCTTCTGGCGGGCCGCCGAATTGAAAAACTTCGACATGTACGCCCTCACGCGCGCCGCCGGGCTTGCCGCTTCGACGCCGTTGAAGCGCCTGGAGCGTGTCCGGGTTGGCAAATTGTTGGCCGAGCGGTTGAGCCCGCACCTTTGGATGTGCGGAAACAATTACTTCCTGTTAGACGATGCCGGCGCCTGTTTTGCAATCGACAACAACCTGGATCCCGCAGCTTGGCCGGCCTTGTTGAGCCGCATCGGCGTGCGCCGCGTGGAGAAAATCTGGGTGACGCACTTGCACGTGGACCACGTACTGCGCTTGCCGGAGTTGAAGGCTCGCTACAGCGCCGCTCTGATCACCGTCAAACCGCTGGCGGACTTGCTTGAACATCCGCGCGCCTATTGGCATCCCTTTTCCAATTTCGACGGCGTCCGTCCGGACCTCGTCCTGAACAATGGAGAGGAATTCAGTTGGAGAGGCTACCAGATGCGCGCCTATCACGCTCCGGGCCAGACCTGGTTTCATGGGTTTCTGGAGACCGTCATCGACGGGCACAAGGCGGTGTTTGCCGGCGACACCTTCCAGGGAGCCGGATTGTGGGACATCGCCAACGGCACCGGGGGCTGGAGCGGATTCAACCGAGGGTTCCCTTCTTACCACGCCAGTTCGGCGCGGCTCATGCGGCAGATCGCCCCACAGGGGGTGCTTGCGGCGCACGGAAGGCCATTCGAGTTCCGGCCGGAAGAATGGGACTTGCGCGTGCACTGGGCTGAACAGGCTGCGCGGGCCCTGGATGAGCTTTCCCCGTCCGGCTGCCACCAGTTGGACTTCAATCCCCACGTCATCAGCATGTACCCGCTCATCGGTAGCTGGAGCGCCGAGGGCCAGCGGGTTGAGCTACGCATCACAAACCCGCTCGACGTTCCGCTGGAAGCCGTCTGGAGCGGTCCCGCAAGGGGCATCCTGCGAGTGGCGCCGCGCGCCACAGTCTCCGCACCCCTGTTGATCCATGTTCCTGAGCCTCCCCCGGCTTCGCGAATTCCTGTGATGCTCGACATCACACTCCAGGGCCGGTATCTTGGGCCGGCCGCATTTTTCCTGGTCGAAATGAAGTGAGGATTCATGTCATGAGAACCGCTTTCACAATTGCCGCGCTTTCTCTCACCCTCCAACCGCAGAACTTCACCGATGTCAAACCCAGTCCGCAGCAAGTCTCCTGGCAGGACTTGGAAATCGGCGTCTTGATCCACTACGGGCCGAACAGCTTCATGGACCGCGAATGGGGTGACGGCACAGCCGACCCGACGGTCTTCAACCCCCCGCAACTGGACGCCGCGCAGTGGGTGGCGGCGGCCAAGTCCGCCGGCGCGCGCTACCTGGTCCTGGTGGCCAAGCATCACGACGGTTTCTGCCTGTGGCCTTCCCGCATGACCAATTACCCCGTCGCCTCCAGCCCCTGGCGCCAAGGTAAGGGCGATCTCGTGAGGGAAGTAGCCGGCGCCTGCCGCGCAGCAGGCTTGAAGTTCGGCGTGTATCTTTCCCCGTGGGACCGCCATGAACCGTCCTACAAGGACAGTGCGGCATATGACAAGTTCTATAGCCGCCAGGTCGCGGAGCTGGCTTCGCGCTACGGCGAATTGGTGGAGTTTTGGGTGGATGGCGCCGGCAGCGAGGGGCACGTCTACGATTGGGACCGTTACATCTCCACGTTGCGTGATTTCCAGCCCAACACCTTGTTGTTCAGCGGCGCCGGGTTTCTCAAAGAAGGCCATATACGTTGGTGCGGCAATGAGGAAGGCTACACGGAAGCCGACAACTGGAACGTGGTCGACGTGGGCGGCGTCAAGCGCTGGCGCCCGCAGGAATGCGACACGCCACTGCGCAAGGGCGGCTGGTTCTGGCATCCCAACTCGGAAAAGAACCTTAAATCACTGGAAGCGCTTCTGGAGATCTACCACCGCTCGGTGGGTTACGGCGCCCAACTGATGCTGGGGGTGGCGCCGGACAATCGTGGTCTGGTGCCCGAGTCCGACGCAGCCCGGCTGCGAGAATTCGGCGCCGCCATCCGTCGTATGTACTCGAATAATCTGGCGGGCGGCGGCTCAATCGACCCTTCGCGGACGCTGCTCCGCTTCCCCGCTACGGTCACCTTCGACCGGGTAGTGACCATGGAGGATCTCCATTACGGCCAGCACGTCCACCGCTACCAGATCGAAGCGCTGGTGAGGGGCAGGTGGACGGTGGTGGCTGCGGCCCGCACCATCGGCCACAAGAAAATCGACCGGTTTCCCCCGGTCACGGCCTCCGCCGTGCGTCTCCGTGTGCTGGAATCTTCCGCCACGCCCCGCATCCGGGATTTTGCGGTCTACCTGGGAACGGGCGCTACCGCCAGCAAATGAGGCGCTTCTCGGAAGGTTGTGGGTGATAGTTTCGCGCGGTGTGGTGGCCAGGGACGGAATCGAACCGCCGACGCCAGCCTTTTCAGGGCTGCGCTCTACCAACTGAGCTACCTGGCCACGCGAACACTTATTGTAGCAAAACCGGCCGCAGTCTAGCCTGCCGCGCGCTCGAAAAATACCAGGGACTCTCTAGCGCACCGCTCCCAGGTGAAATCGGCCGCGCGCATACGCCCCCGGCTGGCAAGTTCGCCCGCCAAAGACGGCGACAATAGAACACGTTCCAGCGCCGCGGTCATTTCCGCCACGCTTCGCGGGTCGATCAGCACGGCGGCGCCCCCGGTAATCTCCGGCAATGAACTTAAATTCGATGTGATTACCGGCACACCAGCGGCCATAGCCTGCGCCACCGGAAACCCAAACCCCTCGTACAGAGAAGGGTAAACAAAGACGGCTGCGCCCGCGGTCAAGGCGGGCAAGTCCTTCTCCGGCACATAACCGAGATATCGCACGCCTTTGAAACCGCTCCTCAGACGCCGAATCAACAATTCGCTCGACCAGCCACGGGGCCCGGCGACCACCAGCTCAAACTCGTCGCGCGTCGAGGCGCGGAGTTGGAAGTAAGCATCCAGCAGCAAGGAGACGTTCTTGCGCGGCTCGATCGTCCCCACAAAGAGGATGTAACGCTTGGCGAGGCCGTAGGCGGCGCACGCCCGTGTCACCTGTTCCGCCGCAACGCGCCGGTAGGCATCGTCCACGCCGTGGTAGATTACGTCGATGCGATCCGGGTCAAAACCCATCAAGCGCACAGCATCGGACTTGGTTTGGGCGGAAACGGCGATCACCCGGCGGGCCTGACGCCGCAAGCGCTGCGCGTAAGCGAGCGTAGCGCGCACGTTGCCCGGCGTGTGGGTTTCGGGCATCAAAGAACAAGTGAAGTCGTGCAGCGTGCCGGTCAAGGGAATCCGGCGCGGCGGGTTCACCGTGTGCAAGGAGGCGTGGAACAGGTCCACGCCTCTGATGGCCAGGCTAAGCAGCGGGTTGCCGCGGACATTGCAAAACAGGACCCAACCGATGCGCGCCCAAGTGCCGGCCACGCTCACCGAAGATTTTTCATGCCGAAGACCGCCAAGGTTGTTCAAGAAAGGGTAGACGCCGATGTTGTCCTTGCCTGCCGCTTTCCACAAAGCAGCAATCCAGTGGTAGACGTAGTTCTTCACGCCCGCGCTGCGCAGCAGCAAGGTTGTGCCGTCAATCAGTACGCGCATGATTAGTCAATAGGTACTTGCCGCCACTATATGCCACCCGGTGAAGGGCCTCGCTGCCCAAAATCTGCGCCAGACGTTCCATGGCACGAGCTTCGGCCAACAAGTAGTACCGCTTGGAGGACCGCCACAATGAGGGCAGATCCGCGTCAGTAATGAAGACTTCCGGCGCGCCGGGCGCGTAGGAGCCGTACTCTAGATTGTTCACGCGGCCGTTCAGCAGCAGAGCACGCCGGTTGGTGTAAAAGAACACCGAGCTGAACGTATAGTACTGATCGTCGACGATCAGTTCGCCGGGCGGCGATTCGAGCAGCGCTTCGGCCAGTGTGCGCGACCCCAAATAGGGATCAAAAGCCACCAGCGCCAGGCGGGCGGCGTGGAAGAACAATACCATCATAGCCGCGACCGCCGCGTTCGCGCGCGCGCCACGCCAGCACCAGGCGCCGGCGGCGCCTATCAAGAACGCGACGCCGGCCAGCGCCAGGGGTGCCTTCAGGTATGCAAACGATTGCAGCGTCAAATCGCCCATGTGGCCGAGCGACAAGGTGTAGGCTTCCGGGTGCTGCGTGAGGGCGCGGGAAATATCGCCCGGCGCGGGCTGTTTCCATACCAGAGCAAGCAGCCCCAGGCAAGCGGCGGAGGCCAAGATGGCGATGATTGACACCAATCGCGCGCCACGCTGTATCCAGGCGCCACCTTTGGCCAGGGCTGCGCCCAGCAGCAACGCCAGCGCTGGATAACACGGCATCGAGTAATACTCCTGGGTCGTCGAGAACGTAAAGAAAACCAGCACAAAGCCAGCCCAGCAAAGCGCCATCAGGCGCATGCGCCCCGCGCGGGACGCAGGCTGGATTGCCGAGGTAAACGCCGCGGGCAGGAATAGGCTCCAAGGAAACAGCCACACCAGGTGAAGAAGCCAGAACTGGAGGCGCGGCACGGTGTTGTAATCACGGGGCCAGCGCAAATTCAGAAAGCGCAGCACATGCTCGTTGAAAAAGTAGAACCAGAAAAAGCCGCGATAGCACCCTGGCTGGCTCCGCATGGTGAAATCCAAATAAGGAGGGTTGCGAAGCGTGGCCACCACATGCCAGGGGGCGGCGATTAGCAGTACGATCAGCGCGCCTGAGAAAGGCCGCAGCCTTTGCCAGACTCCTCTGGTGAAAAGCCGGCGCGAAAACAACAGGTAGAAAAACGCCGCCCCGCAAGGAAACAAAGCGGCGATCAAACCCTTGAGCAACAGGCCCAGACCGATGCTGGCAGCCATGATGGCGGCCCACAAGCGCGGTCGAGGTTCGTCTGGCTCAAGCGCGCGCAGCATGGCCCATAGGGACAGGGTGATGGTGAGCGTCAGCATGGCGTCGGGGATCTGTATGCGGGTGAACAGAAACAGGCCAACCGAGGTGGCCAAAACCATCCCGCTCCAAAAGCCCGCCTCCAGCGAAAAGGCCCAACGGCCGATGCGCGAGGTCAGCCAAACTAGAACCACCACACTTACCGCCAGAGGCAGGCGCGCGGCCCAATCACTCACCCCGAAGATCAGGTATGAGACGGCCATCATCCAATAGATGAGCGGCGATTTTTCCAGATAAGGCACTCCGTTCAGCCGCGCGGTCACCCAGTCGCCCGACTCGAGCATGTTCCGCGCGATTTGCGCCTGGACGGCATCGACGTCGTCCATAAGCGAAGGCGGGCTGACAATACATCCCAGGAAGACAACGGCCGCCACAAGGACGAGGATTACATCAAATTTGAGGGCGCGGGAGCTTGTACCTTCCATCGCTTCATCCACAGAAACAGGGTCACCCACCCCCACAGATGAAAGCCGAGACTGGCGCGACGTTCCATGTGCCGGCGGACCAGCTCTTCGACCGACTCCCATCGAAAGAATCCGGTGTCTTCAACCGTCTCGCGGTTCAAGGTATCCATCAGCAACTGGCGAAGCGGGCCGCGGAACCAATCATGCGCTGGGATGTCAAATCCCTCTTTCCTGCGCTCCAGCACAGGCTGCGGCAACTTGCCGCGCATCAGTTCTTTGAGCAGATATTTCAACCGTGAACCGCGCACTTTGAAATGGTCCGGAAGCGTGGCGGCGAATTCCACAATACGGTGGTCAAGAAACGGAGGGCGCACTTCCAGCGAATGAGCCATGCTCATGCGGTCGCACTTATAGAGAATGTCGTCCGGCAGGTACGCCAGTTGATCGATCCACATGTAACGGTTCAACAGTCCAATGGCCCTTGCCGGCGGCAATAGGTCATAGATGCGTTCCACCGGCGGCCAGACTGAGTACCGGCAAAGCCGCGTCTTCTCTTCAGGAGCAAAGGTGCCGTTCCAATACAGGTGCGCCAGGTCCGCATGAACCAGCGAACCTGCCAAGAACCGCTTCAGTTTGTATTCCAAGCTGATCTTGTCATCAGACACCGGCCACAGGTTCAACGCGGCCAATGCAACGCGGCGCAGCAAGGCGGGCGTCCAGCGCAAAGGGCGCACCAGCTTGTCTGCTAGATAGGTGTAGTAGCCTCCAAACAACTCGTCGGCGCCTTCTCCGCTCAGCGCCACAGTGACAAACTGCCGGCTCATGTGCGAGAGAAACCACACCGGAAGAGCGCCAGCGTCTGCGCTCGGTTCGTCCGAGTAATAGGCCAATTTCTCGATGGCCTCCGGGAGCTCGACCGTGGGATTCAAATCGAATTCGTGGTGATCGGTTGAGTACTTCTCGGCCACCAGACGAAAATAGGGGCTTTCGTCAAAGCTGCGCCCCCGGAAGGAGACGGAGAAGGTCTTAAGCTGTCCGGAGGCGGCCTGAGCGGCGTAATGCAGGATGGTGGAGGAATCCACCCCTCCGCTGGCCCACACACCCAGTGGAACGTCGGAGATCAAGTGCTCTCGCACCGAATCGCGCAGCAGCGCATCGAGGGCTTCCTTGGCCGAGCCAAGCGTCCACTTGGGACTTGGCCGGAATTCAAGTCTCCAATACGCGCCCTGCCGTATGCGCCCGCCGCACCATTCCAGCCATTGGCCGGGCATCAGCTTTTCGATGCCATGGATGAGCGTGTGTGGTCCCGGAATGTAGTTGAGCGAAAGATAATAGTTCAAACCGTCCAGGCTCAACCGGCGATCGATTTCAGGGTGTTCGAACAGCGCTTTGAGTTCGGAGGCGAAGTAAAGGTCTTGGCCGCGCCGGAACCAGTAAAGCGGCTTAATGCCCAGCCGGTCGCGGACCAGCACCAGGCGCTTGCGTGCCGGCTGCCAGAAGGCGGCGGCGAACATGCCCCTGAGGCGCTCAAAGCACCGCATATCCCAAGCCAGAAAAGCATTTAGAATGACTTCGGTGTCCGAATGCGTGCGGAAGCAGTAGCCCAGGTGCTCCAGTTCCCGCCGCAGTTGGCGGAAATTATAGACTTCGCCGTTGTACACGATCACGGTGGAGCCGTCGGCGCTGATCATGGGCTGTTGGCCGGCCGCAAGGTCGATGATCTTCAAGCGGACCGAGCCGAGCGAGACGTCGCCGTCTTCAAAGACGTTCTGTTCATCGGGGCCGCGATGAATTAGAGTCATGGTGGCCCGTCGAATCACATCGCCGCCAGCGGCGCGGCTCAGGTGGGTGAAGCCCGTGATGCCGCACATGCTATTCGTACCTCAAGGCTTCCACCGGCGAGATGCGCGTGGCGCTGCGCGCGGGATACAGTGTCGCCAGCAGGGTGACCGCCAGGGCCACTGCGGCGATCCAGACGCCGTCCAACATGCGAGGTTCAAACGGCACGAAGCTCAGCGAATAGATTTCCGCATCCAGGCGGATCCAGCGGTAGCGGTCCGCCAGATAGCAAAGCGCGTAGCCGCTCACCAACCCCAGAACGCTGCCCACGGCTCCGATCAGCCGCCCGTGCCACAGGAAGATGCGCTGGATCTGCTCCCGCCGCGCCCCCATCGACATCAAGATGGCGATGTCACGGTACTTCTCCATGCCCATCATCACCAGCGTGATCAGGATATTCAGAGCCGCCACCAATTGGATAAGACCGATGGTGACCACAGTGACGGCCTTCTCCATCCGCAGCGCATTCAGCAACTGGCGGTTCTGCTCCATCCAGTGCGTGGCGGCGAGCTTGGGACCGGCGATCTGCTCGGCCACGCGCGCGACCTCGGGTGCGCGGTAGATGTCGTCCACCTTCAGCTCGACGGCGTTCACTACATCCTCCAACGAGAAAACGCGCTGCGCCTCGCGGAGTGAAGTGAAGGCAAAGGTGGAATCCAGATCATAGAAGCCGGACTCGAAGATACCCGCCACGCGGAAAGAATAGTAGGCCGGCCGCGGTCCATAGGGGGTCATTTCGCCCTGAGGGCTGATAACGGTCACTAAGTTTCCCAGCTCCATGCCGGTGCGCTCGGCCAACCGCGCGCCCAAAATCAGACCGGGGCGCCCCGTGCCTGCCCGTAAAGCATCGAGGGAGCCCTGCTTGAGGTGCAGCAGCATATCGGCGCGGGCGGCGCTCGAATCCAAATCGATACCCTTGAGTACCGCACCTTCAGAAAGCACCGGGCCGGCAAGAAATACCTGGCCGTACAGGGAAGGCGTAGCCGCCGTCACATGAGGCAGCGCCCGCATGGCGCTGGTCAGCTCGCGCCATTGTTCAATGCCTCCCGATGGAGCCTTCTCCAGGATCGTGACGTGCGCCGTGGCCCCCAGCAGGTTACGTTGCAACGTATTGCGGAAGCCGGCGTTGATGGCCAGCGCGATGACCATGGCCATGACGCCCGCCGCCACGCCCAGCACCGAAATTACGGTGATGAGCGAAATCATTGCCTGCTTGCGCTTGGCCTTCAGGTAGCGCAAGGCGACAAAGAATTCGAAACGGCTCACCGGCACTGCGTCAGCCTTCCAGCTCGCGAAGATCCTCTACTACGCCGATGGGTCCTTCGGGCTTAAGAAGCGGGAACAAGATTACGTCGCGGATGGAGCGCGAGTTGGTCAGTAACATGACAAGACGGTCGATTCCTATGCCTTCTCCACCCGTAGGAGGCATTCCATAGCTGAGAGCCCGCACGTAATCCTCGTCCATCTGATGCGCCTCCTCGTCGCCGCGCTCACGCATGCTGAGCTGCATCTGGAAACGCCGCCGCTGTTCCTGCGGATCGTTCAGCTCGGTATAAGCGTTGCCAACCTCCATCCCCGCCAGGTAAATTTCGAAGCGCTCCACCATCTCCGGTTCCTCCGGCTTGTGTTTGGACAAGGGGGAGACTTCGACCGGATAGTCGTAGACGATCACCGGCTGGAAGAGCTTGGGTTCCACGTAGCGCTCGAACAGGTCTACCAGAGCCTCACCAGGGGTGGCTTTATCGGAATGGTGCAACAGCCACTCCGGATCCTTCACTTGCTCAAAGGTGGGAGCAGAGGACGCGTCGGGCCAGAACTCGATGAGCGCTTCGCGCATGGACAGGCGGCGGAAATTCGAAAAGTCCAGCGTCCGCCCCTGATATTCCACTTGCAGCGATCCTGTGGCGTCCAGCGCAGTCTGTTGGAGCAGTTCGACGCTGAAATCCATCAAGCCCCGGTAGTCGGTGTATGCCTGATAGAACTCCAGCATGGTGAACTCAGGGTTGTGTTGTGTTGAGATGCCCTCGTTACGGAAGTTGCGGTTGATTTCGTAAACCCGGTCGAGTCCACCCACTACCAACCTCTTAAGATAGAGCTCGGGTGCAACGCGTAGGTACAAGTCGATATCGAGAGCGTTGTGATGGGTAATGAACGGCCGCGCCGCGGCGCCGCCGTAAAGCGGCTGCATCATGGGCGTTTCCACTTCGATAAAGCCTCGGGCATCCAGTTGCCGGCGCAGGGATTGAATAATCCGGGCCCGCGTAATGAACACCCGGCGGGATTCGGGATTGGCGATCAAATCCAGGTAACGCTGGCGATAGCGTATCTCAACGTCCTCCAGGCCATGCCACTTTTCGGGCATCGAAAGCAATGTTTTGGCCAGGAAGGTCAGCT
>CAYSBM010000052.1:0-11911 GCA_964429095.1 uncultured Solibacteraceae bacterium
GGGGGGAGCGGGATCCTGGGGGCGGCCCGGGAAGCGGGCGCCGAGGTGATCTTGCCTGAGGGGCGCAATTTCAGGGAGGTGGACCTGGGCGGGGAAGTGCTGAAGGTGTGGCCGGTGCTGGAGCCTTTTCTGGAGGCCGACAAGGTGATCAACCTGCCGGTGGCTAAGCACCACAGTCTTACCGGAGCTACGCTGGGAATGAAGAACTGGTACGGGATCCTGGGCGGCGTCCGCCACCGCCTGCACCAGCGCATACACGAGAGCCTCGCGGATCTGGCCGCCTTTATGCGGCCCACACTTACCGTGCTGGACGCTTACCGCGTCCTGGTGCGCAACGGCCCGACCGGCGGCAATCTGGCCGATGTGGCGTTGAAACAGACCGTGATCGCCAGCATCGATCCGGTTGCCGTGGATGCCTATGCCGCCAAGGCTTATTGGGACCTGGATGCATCGCGGCTCCCCTATCTGGGGTTTGCCGCGGCCCGCGGCCTGGGTACCGCGCATTTCGAGTCCTTGCGCGTGCGCCAGGCGCGCATTTGAAGCGGCTCACGGCGCCACGGGAGTTCGCCGCTCTCCCTGGTAAGCTTTCAAGATCGGATAAGGGTCGGGCGTGCGCGCCTGCCACCGCAGAGCGGCGGGAAGCGGTTTACCATCCAGTGAGTCGGCATAGGCTTGCGCCATGCGCCTGGTAAGCCGCACATTCGTAAACAATTCGCCGCGGTAGAAATCCGCCCACTGGCCGTACTCGCTGGCGTGGAAGCTGGCCAGGACGCGGTCCAGATCGGCGATGGCGGCCTTCAACAGCGGTTTTCGCTCCTTGGGCGTGACCGCGAGATAAGCTTCGGCGATTCTGTTCAGCGCGCGATTGCTGTATTCATGTATATCGAGCTGAGTGAGCGCGTGCGACTGGAAAAACTGCTTGCGGTCCGGCGGGATCAGTGGTTCGGCGCGCTCGGCGAGCGCCCGCGCCTGCCGCCATCGTTGCCCGGCCTGGGCCGTAATCCCAGCTATCCGTCGAGCGAAAGCGAGGTAGTCCCCGGCCGGCATTCCTGCCTCGGACCTCTCGGTGCGGCCCGTGGCCAGCTTGGTCAGAACATGACGGGCGAGCGTATGGTAGGCGCAGTCCGACAATGTCTGCTCTTCGCCGGCGCCGTAACGGCCCGCAGCGGCAAAGTACGCGTTGTAGTAGTCCGTCATAGCGGCGGCTGCGCGCGCGCCATACTCGCGGCGTGTCCACGCGGCCAGAAAGTCACGGCTGGCCGCCTGATCCTGCTTTTCCCACGGGCTGGAATTCCAAGCGAGTTCCATGACCGCTTCGGTCGTCATCACCACAGGGCGCACGTCGCTCACGTTGACCAGCAAATACTCTGTGGCTCCGGCGCGCGCGGCCCGTCCCAACTCGCGTTGGATGCGGCCGGGCGGAACCATTTCAGTGAGCTGGTTGGCCATGAAGTTGTGCATAGCCGTGTGATAATACACGCCCTGCCCTTTGGCGATGGCGGCTGCATCGCGGATTAGGCCGTAGCCGTTATCGGGCCAAACCAGCGTTACCCCGGCGGGGATCTTCAGGTAACCTTTCTGGATCAGCGGCACGGCCTCATCCCAGGCGTTCATCAGGAACCAGGGATTGGGACGCTCGGCACGCACGATTTCCATTTGAGCGGCAATGGCCTGTTGAATCACCGCGGCGCGGCTGCGCTCGGAGCGGCCGGCGGAGGCATCGTCTTCCCAGAAGGCGCGATCATGGCGCCCCCGGTAGCCCACGGTCCAGATCACTTCCTGCTGAGGCGCGTAGGCGCGAACGCTGGTGCGCCAAGCATTCCTGAGAAGATCCGGGCGGCTCAGGAACGAGTAAGGCTGATTCTCGGGCCAGCGGTAGGTATTCAGCCCCACCACCTCGATGTGATGTTGCGTGATTACTAGTCCGCGCTCGCTGGCCGCGCGCACCTGCGGCTCGTCGGGGAAAATGAAGGTGCCTGGAATGATCATATTCCCCTTCAGGCGCAGCAGCGTTTCGAAAATCTTGTCCCACACTTCGAGCGAAAATCCCGATGCCGGGTCCGGCTTCCAGCCCGTCAGCAGATCCTCATCGTTGATAAACCATCCGCGATAGCGGAACCTCGGCGGCCCATCCCGAACGGCGGCGCCGGACGGCACCACAATTTGCGTTCTGCGGGCGGGCTCACGGCCGTTCCAATAGTAGAAAGGCTCGACGCCCAGATAGCGCCGTGAGAACTCGTAGACGGCGTAGACTGCGCCACGCAGGTCGGAACCGGTAAGCATCACGCCGCCCGGCACAGCGCGGATAGACAGCACTTCGTAACCAGAGGGACGCCAAACCTTGCAAGGCTGCGCCGCAAAGCAGACCTGGACCGCGCTGGTCTGGGCGCCCGCGGGAGCCTCGACCAGGCGCACCGGAGATCCGAAGACTTTGGTCATGTCGGCCGCCAAATCGGCGGCGGCGCGGCGCAAAGCAGCAGGCTCGGACGGATCAATCACAACCAGGCTGCGCGCATCAATCCGGACGGCGCTCCAGGCCAGACCCCCAGCGAGCAGCAGCGCACAAGAAAAGCGGCAAAGTTTCACGATTGATGCGGTCTCCTGGTCTTCGAGACGGGTTCCCTTGCACAACTGCATCTGGTGCCCGGGGTGGGACTTGAACCCACACGGGGGTTACCCCCCAAAGGATTTTAAGTCCTTTGCGTCTGCCGGTTTCGCCACCCGGGCACGGCCTGGCCCCCGCTAAAACCAAGATAACAGCTTATCCGGATTGCGGCACAGCTCAGGGTTCCGGCGCCAACTCCACACCGGCGAGCAACCGCCTGAAGATCATATGCATTCTCAATCCAGGCCGAACCGGGCGTCCGCTATGGGCACGCCGTCAGAACCGGTGATGCGCAAGTCGAAAGCCCAGGCGCCCTCGTAATTGACGCTGGTCACCACCAGCTTATTGCGGCCGGCCTTCATCTCGATCGGCACTTGCATTTCAAAGCGATACTTGTCCAGGTAGAATAGACCCTTCCTCTGGCGCTCATCCTGACTGGTATCAAAGACGATCTGGCCGTTCCAGCGTATGGTCACCACGTCGTCCCAGCCGATATGCAGCGTGGCGCGGCGGGCCGCAGGGGTGTGGACGTAGGCAGCAAAGTGCGCTGCCGCGAAGTCGGTGGCGCGCCAGTCGAATACGTACTGGCAGTTGACGATTCCACGGGGATCGTAAAGACTGACAGGGAACCAGCGCACCACCGCGTCGCGCCCGTGATGCTCGGTCTCCTGTTCGATGGGCGCGGCCGCGGCGCCGTTGGCGGCGAATTGCGGCGCTTTCCGGGGATGGCCCAGCATTCCCAGCACCCACCACCGGCCCGGCGTGCCGAAGGCGTCGCACAGTTGTTCCGGTGTCAACTCGCGACGATCATACCGCCGTATGCGCTCTATGACGCCGCTCCACTTGGCCGGCGGCTCCGGGCGCTCGCTGAGCAGGTTCTGGCAATCGCGTATGTCAATGTCGTCCCGCTTCAGATCCTGTTTGCGTAGACCGTAGCGGGCTTCGATTTCGGGCGTATGAACGTACCAGATCGGGTTGGCGGTAAATGACCAAATGTAGCGCTTGGCCACGGCCCGCAGCAGCGCCATCTGCCCGCGCAGTTCGGCCACCTCTTTTTTCCATGGTTGGACGGGGTAGGCCGGGCCGCCGGTCTCGACTATGTGCAGCGGCCAGATCCCGGGCGCCACTGTGCAGCGGCGTTTCCAATACGCCGCCGTGCGCGCAGAAGCCAGCTTGGCGATGAGCGGGTCCTCATGGCGGCAGGTGGCTAGGGTCGAGAGTGCGTCCCCAGTCGTATAGGTGTACTCGGAGCCGAGGTGCAAACCGCCGGGTGCGTCGCGCCGAGCCATCTCGTCCAGGATGCCGCGTGAGAACTCACGCCCGAGGCGCCGCATGCGGTTGAGTTCGCCGGGCAGCAGAATCACAGCGGCGTCCGGATACTCCTCCAGCAGGGCGGCGATAGCGGCTTGCCCCTGCCGGTATGCGGCCGCGATCAGGTCCTCGGCTGTGTAACCGCCATACTTCCATATGGGGTTACCCACGGCGTACCGCTTATACGGGTACTCGACGTCGATGGAGACCCCCCGGAACCCGAAATCCCGAGCCGCGCGGCCGACGGCAGCGAATTCGGCGCGCATTTTCGCCAGACCAGCTTCGCCGAGCAAGGTTTGCTCGCTGGGCCAGGCTGCGGCCTCTCCAAATGAAACGCCCAGAAAATTCTCGTCCACTCCGGCACGGCGGAGAGAGGCGATGTTTGTGCGAAGCATGTCCAGCCACTTGTTGGAGCCGGCCGGAGAGAGGCGTGCCGATGCCTCAGACCAGTCGCCCGCAACAAAGAAAAATCCGTCGGTGAACTTCTTGATCTGGGAAGCATGATCATTGAAGTAGGCGTTCGGCTGCGCCGAATAGATGATGGTCTTGGATTCGGCGGCGCTCCAGGCGGCGGCGGCCGCAAATAGCAGTGTTGGAATGATTCTAAGCCACATAAGTGCAGGTCCTAACGTGTGTAATTGCGCCCCGTTCGGCGTGTGGATTCATAACGGCGGCTGGTCGCATAGACCTTCACTTCATGCGGTTTCAGACGGGCGATGCGCTCACCGCCAGAGACCTTAACGGTGTTGGCGGTATAGAGCTCGGTCAGGCTCCGGCCGTTTATCAGCCCCAGGCCGCTCACCACCACCCCCATGTGCGCCCACTCATCTTCATTGGCCAGAACAATGAGCCGGTCGGCGCCAGCACGCCGCGCCATCCAGCTTACGCCGCGCCCGCCCGGCTGTGGGCGGCCTTCGGATTCGATGAGCTCTACGCGCACCGTCTTATCCTCAGGCGCCACCAGGAATGGTTGCAGGGCGGACAGTTCGCTGGTCATCGCCAGGATTGAGTCGCGAAATGAGGCGTCCTCGCCGGGGACATAGGCCGAACCCCAATACAGAATCCCTCTGGCGCCGTGGGTGAGCGCCAGGTAGGCCATCAACCGCGTCTCATCGAAAGTGGGGTATGTCACGGCTTCCGCCGAATAACCTTTCAAATTTCCCCAGGCAAACGCTTGCAAGACCATCCACACGGGCCGGCCGCGACCAATGGCCTTGTAACGTTCGGTGTAATCGGCTACGCTGGCGGGCTGCTTCTCCTTCTCGTGGATGGGGTATTCGTCGCAACCCGTGATATCGATGGAATCGATGTACTGGCGGATATAACCCACGTCGCTCTTGGCGGCTTCGTTCACCCATAGGGGCCGTCGCCTTGCATCCAGCGCACGCACCAGGCGGGCCCCCTCGCGTAGTTTGGGCATGATCTGAGCGGCCTGCTTTTCGGCGTAAGCCACAGCGTTGGGCGTTTGCAGCCACCACTCGCCCTTCACTTTGTGTATGCCGTCGCGGAACAGCCCGCTGAAAGCGGTAAAGTTCCACACCACCTCGTCCGGCCCTTCCCAAACCGCCAGCGCCGGATGCGACCGCACACTTTCGACGGCCTTTCGCAGCGCTCCATTCGAGCCGCTGCCCAACTGCATAGGCACGCTCACCCAGCCCAGCATTCCGGCAGCGTCGGCGCGGTCCAGGTCCGCAACGTTGCCGCAGCGCACCAGGTTAATTCCGGCTTCGGCCATGGCTTTTAAGGCCGCCTCTGTTTTGGGCAGCTCGTAGCTGGCGATGGGGAAGACCACGCGGCCGCGGTGCGTGAGCAACCCCGTGACTTGCGCCGCCAGATTGAGGCACACCAGTGAGGAAAGCAGTATGTAGCGGATCAGCATAGGTATAGACTAGCGCTCCACGGCGTGAAACGGGGAACTCAAGCGGCCAATCAGGCCGAACGAACCAGAACCTCGCGCAGACGCGCCACAGCACGCGCCGCCATTCTGCGCACGGTTGGATCGGAATCCTGCTGCAAGCGTTCCAAATCCGCGGCGAAGGATTGCTCTCCGCTTTCGCGCATGGCCCAAGCGCCGGAAGCGCGGAAAGAGGGGGCCGGGTGCAGCGTCATACGGCGAATCAGTTTTAGGGCTTCGGGTTCCCCCTGGTAAACCAAACCGAGGAGCGCGTTGGCCACCACGCGATTATCGGCATCGCCAGCGGCTTCCCAGAGGACCTCCCTGGCGACTTCTGTATCCGTGTGCCAGATACCCTCCACCAGATTGGCGCGCAGACGGGCGTCCGGCTCCAAGTGGATGCGCTGGCCCACCCATTCGGCATCCGGCCGTGCTTGGGCAATCAAAAGGGCAATCTTAGAGCGGATACGCGGATTGGCATGGTCCAACAGCAATGAGAGCCCTTCTTCCATCTGCCGGGAGTCTCCCGTAGCGGCGATGATTTCCACGGCGCGCTCGGCAGCCAGCCCGGATAGAGCGCCAGCTCCCAGGTTGGTCGAGAGCATCCGGCCCAACAGGCGCGCGGCCAATTGCGGCTGGATGGCGGCGTAGAGCGACGCCAGGTTCAAGGCCTTGGCGCGGCTGAAGGATAGAGGATCGCAGAGCGGGATCAAGAGAAGGTCGTTTTCAAACAGCACCCGCACCAAGCGGTCCCGTGCGGGAAAAGCCTCTGCGGTGCGCAACATTTTCAGCGCCTCGGCGCAAAAGGCGATCGGGTCCGCCAGCGCGGCTGTCGTGAGCATCTCGTGGTCACCATGCTCGCAGAGGGCTCGCATGGGGTTGCCTTCCGCACCTGCGTGCTGATCCACCCATAGCGCAGCCGAGAGTTCGTGCAGCAATTCTTTGGCCGCGGCGGCGGGCGCGGTCTTGGATTGCAACTGCACAATACGCGGCGATGGTGTTAGCTCAGCAGACATCCAGGGCTTTTTACTTTATCGTCCCGCTGCCCGCGTGGCTTTATGTTGGTAGGTGTTAATTTTTCAAAAAGGGTCCTGCCTCCAGGCAAGGGCGCCATGGGTGGTATCCCGGAAAGTTTGAACGCGAAATCTTGCCCCGTCGGTATAAATTGATACGCAACCCAGCGTATCGGTACGTAGACACATGATCGAACGGCGCGCAACACGTTGCAGCACCTCTGGATGGGGGTGATGAAAGGGGTTCGCCAACCCGACTGAAATCAACGCGAAAGCGGGACGCACCGCGTCCAGAAAGGCCTCCTGGGTGCTGGTCTTACTGCCGTGATGGGCTACTTTCAATACGTCTGCCCGCAGGCCAGAGGGCTGAGCGAGCAACTCGTTTTCCAGGCCGCGCTCGGCATCTCCGGTCAGCAGAAAAGCATGGTGGTGGTAGCTCACCCTCACTACCAAAGAGTCGTTGTTGTGGTTAGGTCCGCCGGCGGAGAGCACTTCAAAGCGCGCGCCGCCGAAATTAAAGCTTTCCCCGGTTTCAAGTCTCAAAACGCGGGATCCTTGCCGCAACGCCTCGTGGCGCAAGAGGGCCCAGTCCGGTCCCTGTCCTGCCCCGGCCCAGAGCTGCCGCGGACGGAAATTGCGGATCACGGCTGCCATCCCTCCGATATGGTCCTCGTCAGTATGGGAAAAAGCCACCGCGTCCAGCCGCCGTATGGAACGGCTCCACAGGTAAGGAGATACGACCTCCTCCCCGATGTCCAATCGCTGCCGTTGGCCGGCGGCATAACGCACAATGCCACCGGCGTCAACCAGCACAAGTTTTCCGGCCGGCGTCGCGATCAACAGGCTGTCGCCTTCGCCGACGTCGATAGCGGTGACTTCAAGGCGGCCCGGCGCGATCTTAGGGCCGAAGGGGTGCCACAGCATGAGGGCAAGCAAGACCAAGGCTGAAAACAATGCAACAAGGCGAAGTTTCCCTCCGCGGCGGAAGGCCCAAGGCGTGGCCAGAAGCACCGCGACAAAGCCCAGAGCCAGCGGCAGAGGCGGGTCCGGCACTCTCCAGTGAGGCTCGATATCAGCGCACCACCGAACGGCCGCTTCAGCCCAAGCCAGCAGGTGACGGGCCAGTCCGGCGGCCCAAGTCCAGTTGGTGAAAACCGCCAAGAACCCAAACGGCACCGCCAGCGAAACCGACGGCACGATGATCGTGTTGGCGAACCAGCCGGTGACAGAAAGGCGGTGAAAATAAAGGATCATGGGCAGCGCCAAGCCGGTTTGAACGGCTGCTGAAATCACCGCCAGGTCGTAAACATACAAGAACGCGCGCACAACGGCGGCTAGAGCGAGAAGCCACAGCCGCTCCGGCAACCGGCTCCATAGCGCCGCGGTTTGGGCCAGCAAGCGCATCTCGACGCGGAACATGGCCAGGCTGGCTGGCAAGCCCGGGTCCCGTCCGGCATCAGAGAGCGCGTGAAGGCCGCGCGCCAGAGGCGCGCTGGTAGCCTCCAGCAAGGGGGCAGCCAGCGCGCCAATGGCCGCGACTGACAGGAACGAAAGTTGAAAACTGGCCTGGAATACTTGGTAGGGGTCGGCTATTAGAAAAACGAACGCCACCGCCGCCAGCAAGTTCAGAATCCTGGTGCGCCGGTAGAAGTACCGGGCCAGGAGATACAGTGTGAACCCCCCGGCGGCGCGGATCACGGGCGCCCGCCCCCCAGCTACGAACGCGTAGAGCCCACCCATGGCGGCTGTGGCAGGCAGAGCCCGCGCACCGGGAGCGGCCAGGATTCGCAGCAGCCACAGAAGGCAGCCCGCCAGCACCGCAACATGCAAGCCGGAGATCACTAGTGCGTGATAAGTGCCCGTGCGCCGGAAATACTCGGTCCATGCTTTTTCAAGTTTGGAGGACTCCCCCACCAGGATGGCCTGCATCATGGCGCTGGTCCAGGAATCACCCTGATAGAGTTCCTCAATACGCCTGACAATGGCTGCGCGCAACGTGTAGATCACGCTCCAGAAACGCGACCCGCAGGCCCCTTCCAACCGGGTCACGCTTGAGGCGCCGCGTGCCGCGGCACTCCAGTAGACGCCTTGACGGGCCAAGTATCCCATATAGTCGAATGCACCGGGGTTGCCGAAATTATGCGGACGGCGCAGCCTAGCCTCCAGTTCGATCCGCTCTCCGTAGCGCAAGTTGGGGTGCGCTTCACCCGGACGCAGATACAGATTCACGCGGGCGCGGGCGCCGGGCTCCAGTTCGAGCAGGAACTGTTGCCGGTCACCCTCCAATATCGGCGTGGAAACCACACAGCCGGCGGCCAGCACCGTCTCGTCGTAGGCTGCATCAATCACAGGAGGCCGTTGGGGGCGGCCGAAGGTTCCCAGCAACGCGCCCACCCCAGCCGAGGCCAACAGCCAGCATGTCAGCGCCAAGGTGCGCAAGCGGCGCCGCGCACTGATGGCGGCCAAGACGGTGAAGGCCACACCGGCAGCCAGCAATTCGCCTTTCTCAAAAGGAACGAAACGCGAAAGCAGGATCCCCCCGGCCAGGGCGCTTAGCGGGGCAAGCAAGGGATCTCGCAAGGTATTCCTGGAAAATTGTAGTCTGGGTAAGGAATGTTCTCAGTGAGAGTCTTGGTTCTCGTTATAGCGCTGGCGGCGATTGGGGTGGCTGCGCCACGCGCCGAGTTCATCTTCCAGAAGGCGCCTTTCCCATCCTGCCATGCTTCGACGATTGTAGAAACTCAGCCTGGCGAGTTTCTGGCCGCTTGGTTCGGAGGACGCGAGGAAGGCGCTACCGATGTGGGCATCTGGGCGGCGCGCAGAGACTCGATGGGATGGAGCGAGCCATTTGAATTGGCGCGGGAACCGGGCACGCCGTCCTGGAATCCGGTGCTGTTTCGATCAGCCGACGGAGTTTTATGGCTTTATTACAAGTTTGGCCCCAGCCCTCAGCAATGGACAGCAGGGCGGCGCGCCAGCCGGGATGGCGGCAAGACCTGGCTTCCGCAAGAACACTTGCCGGCCGGAATTTATGGCCCCATAAAGAACAAGCCTCTGGTTCTCAACAATGGAATGATCGTCAGCGGCACTTCCGTGGAGAGCTATCGCAGTTGGTCTTGCTGGGTGGAATTGAGCCGTGACCACGGAAGGACCTGGACCCGGCACGGCCCTATCGTCCCCGAAGAGGCTTGGGATGCGAAAGCGGGAACGCCCATGGCGATCGCGGCGGTGCCGGGGTCGGAGAATTGGCATCGCACACATGGCATCATCCAGCCAGCAGTGGTAAGTATGCCCGGCAATCACCTACGCATGTTCGTCCGCGCAACGCAGAATATCGGCCGGATATGCTATGCGGATTCATTCGATGGCGGCATCACCTGGACGCCAGCACGGCGCAGCGAACTGCCCAATCCCAACAGCGGCATCGACGCAGTCACCCTTCATGACGGGCGCATCGTGATGGTGTACAACCATGCGGTGCGCGGCCGCTCCCCGCTCAACGCCGCCGTTTCACGCGACGGCGATCATTGGAACAGTTTTCTGGCGCTGGAAACTGAACCGGGTGAATTCTCTTATCCGGCCGTGATCCAAGCGCGGGACGGCAGCCTGCACATCACCTACACCTGGAACCGTAAGAAGATCAAACATGTGGTGGTTCCGGCCGAGGATATTCCATAGGTCAGTAGTATGTCCCGGCGGCGATATCGCGCAGGGTGTGTTCGATTGACAGGACCGTGGCGTACGGCGACTCCATGGTCAAGTCCGCACCATAGGTTTCCTGATAGCCATTATCGAAGGTGGCGGTGATGCCGCGGTCCACATAATTTCCGCCGGGGAAAAAAACTTGCTGCTCCTGATAGACGAGGTTGAACTTCTCCGGGTCGTATCCGGCTGCCTGAAGCGCCATCCGGAGCCGGGCTATCACTTCAGGCTCGCCGGTTGCGGGCGGGCTGGGATTCGTGCTGGCGGACTGGTTGTCAGGCGATGGAGCAGGGGTGTCAAGAAGGTGGCTGCTGGCGGAAGCCAGCGCTCCGTGCTGCAAGTTGGCGGAGGCAAGTGATTCAGAGCCGGCCGAAAGACGCTCGAGCTCCCCGGAGATCATGCTAAGTATTTGTTTCTCAAATGCATTGGCGCCGGTCCGGTGGGTTGATCCTCCGGCCGGCGAGTTGGCGAACCACTCAGCCGGCCATCCGGCGCGGGTGGTGCAGATGTGCATGGATGAACAAACCTCCCGCCGACCTAAAGCACGACGGGCTCCAAACTCTCTCACTTAGCGGCTGGCAGCGAGACCGTGACTCTAATGGCAAAGACTTTGTTGAGCGGATCTACTCTCAATCGGATGGTGTGCTGGAAAGAAGTGAGTTTGCTGGCGTCGGCCAATTTCAACGTCAGGCGCGCGCTGGAGGAGCCATCCAGCTCCGTCCGGTCCAGGGTGGCCTCCAGCCCTTCCGGCACTGCTCCTTCGATGTGGACTGAAGCCCGGCCGGGCAACTTGTTCGTGACCGTTACGACCGCCGTGGGATTCGCTGGCGCCAGGCTGACTTCGCTTCGGTCTATGGTTGCAAGCTGGCTCAGTTGCGCCAGCGTCGGCCCCTGGCCGATGGCCACAGGCGGCGAAGACGGAGCGCCGGGGGCACCGGGCGCCTCCGGGCCAGGTTTCATCTTGCCGAATGGCGTCTCGTAAGATGACGGGGCTGGAGGCAGATACCAGAACCATTTTCCGTCGACGATCTTCCAATAGGTGTTCAGAGGCATCTTCACCGGCAGCGGTTGGGAATTCATAGGAAGCTGCATTTCGGTGCCGCACACCGCCAGCACCACCGCTTTGGTGTAGTTTTCGCTATAAGTGATCTTCACGATTTCGAAATCGCGGTAGCGGCGCTTGTGGGCTTCGAAGAAAGCGTCTTTACTGTCATCGGCGACGTATTGGTCGGCGAGACGAAACTTGCCGTCCACATGCGCTTGCAGAAAAGCCGTGACGCGCTCGCGTAAGGCTTGCTCCACATCCGGGGGGGCTTTCTGGAAGAGGGCGGCCGGATTCTGCGGCCATGCGGCCGGATAAAGCAAACAGGCTAACAAGAGACAACG
>CAYSBM010000053.1:0-5920 GCA_964429095.1 uncultured Solibacteraceae bacterium
CCATGAAAGGCATTCGGAGCTTCCCCTCACCAGGTCCTATCGGCCGGTGGAGGCAGACTATGAGGGTCAAATGACCGGTACAGAGCCGGGCGGCTAGCCGGCTGTGATCCGGTCCAACAGCGGCTCTAGAAAAACCCGGGCGGCCTCGATGCGGGCATCGATGAGTTCGGCCGGCATGGTCATGGCGTTGTCGGTTCCGTCGACACGTTCAACCGAGATAGGGCCGTCGAATCCGGCGCCGAACAGAATCTTGAACATCAGTTCGTGGTCGATCTGTCCTTGGCCGGGCACGGGGAAATCCGGATTGCCGCGCAAGCCGCGATGGTCCTTCACGCAGACGGCCTTGACAAAAGGCGCCAGGTCCGGCAGGTCCGGGTCGGGATGAATGCCTTCATAGAAGGAGACATTGCCCGCGTCCCAGCAAATCTTCAGGTTCGGGTGCGGCAGGCGGCGCATCAACTCGAGGCCGGCCTTGGCATGGCACGCCAGTCCGGTATGGGGCTTGATGGTGATGGTGACGCCGATGGAGGCTGCGTGATTGGCTGCGCGCTCGAGGGCGGGCAGGAATTCGGCGACGTCCCTTTCCCAGTCGGCGGCACGCTTGGGCACGTTAGGAAACTTGGTGTAATAAGCCGGTCCGATGCCCACCACCGTCCGCACGCCGAATTCGCGGGCCAGGTCAAGCTCTTTGAGGTACAACGTGAAGTACTCGCTCTTGCGCAAGTCGCCGCGCAGGCCCACAAAACCGCAGAACATTTCCAGATTTGCGTCCTTCAAGCGCTGGCGCAGGTCGTCCAACTCGGCTCTCGGCGTTTCAGGCGCAAACACCGGACGTCCGGCGTGCATGTGATAGACCTGCACATAGCGGTAACCCGCGCGGCGGATTCCTTCAATAGCGCGCGGCAAAGGGAGGTTGCGGTAAGGCAGCGTCTGGCAACCGAGCCGGTAGGGGCGCCTGGCGGCCGCTGCGCGGTGTGCAGCCAGCGGGGCAACGCACAACTGAAGCGCGGTACGACGGGTCATCGACTCAGATTATGCAACGGTTCGCCGTCCGCCCGCAGCTTAAGCTTGGCGGCGTCTTGCTTGCCGTTTGCCCCGGCCCGGCATGGCCGGAGCCGCCGGCGCTGCGCCTTCTGCCCCCCACCCCAGGATCTGGGCGCGCAATTCACGATCCACCCAGATGGCCACGGCAAGAGGCAATATAAATGGGAGCGCGTTCACCACCAGATAGCCGCCGAACTGGCGCGCCCAGCTTCCCGCTGCGTCCTTGCTGCTCTCTAACTGGGCGGCGGCATTGAGCGCGGAGATATGAACGAACACCAGTAACATGACCAACTCGAGCAACGCCATCAGGAGGGTTCCCGCCGCCAGCCGCCGCAAGTTCCGCCGCCATCCGGGCGTTGCCAGCACGATGGCCCAAAGCACCGGCAAGCTGAAGGTGAAAGAGTGTATGTCGGATTGCGGTATGTCGAAATCAATCGAATGGATCCGCTGCAACGCCGGCCTTCCGGCGGCCGCCGGAATGGTCCTATTCAATGGCACACGCAGCGTCCAGTCTCCAACAGGGGTCACCTGGATCGTTAAGAACTCTCCGGCGGCACACCGCAACAGGTACTCCAGGGGGGTAAGTAATAGGAACCGCCAGAGGATGAGCAGACACACCAGCAGAACCGAGCCGCGCAGCAGGAAACGCGCCTCGGGTCTAAGCAGCCGCATGCGCCGAACCACTGGGCCGGAGAACCCGGCTCACCCAGTACCAGAATACGACCACGGTGTCCAGCATAATCAGGCTCTCCCACAAGTAGGCGTGCGCGAATTCGAACCATGTCAAGCTGTACTGGCCCAGATAGAACAAGGTGATGAAGCGTAGGATATTCACCGCCTGGAGGATTGCGGCGCCGGCCATGAGCCCGATAGCTTTTATCTTCCAGCCCGCCGGGAAGGCAAGAATGGCTGAAAAAAGCAGGATGGTGACATTCACGGCGTTGCAGCCGTCGCGCATCTCCACTGCGAATCCATTACTGCTGCGCAGGATAGCGCCCTCGCGGGTGGCATGACCGCCGAAAACCAAAATCAGTTTATGCGAAACGCCGACCAGCGCCCTGGAAAACTCCACATCCAGCTCTTGAACCGGCGGCGTGAACAGCACGGCAAAACCTGCTAACAGACAGCCGGCAAAGATGACAACAAACCTCAGCGGACGCAATTTGATCAAGATCGGCCGTCACACCTGCGTTTGATTATCTTATGCGGGGCGGCGGCGCAGCATCCAGAACCCCGAGCCGGCCAGCATGATCCCCAAGCCGATGGCTGCCCACGTCGACAAGGCGGGAACCGCCGCGGCAGGCTTGCCTATTGCATTGCCCGCATAGACCTCGAATTCGGTCACACCAACATACGCATTCCAGTTAGCATAGGCGTAATACTTGAAGTAACGGGCCTGATAGGCTCCATTCACATCGATCTGGACTTGATTGTACTGCATGCTCCCATAATCCACCTGATGCCGGAGAGTCCAGTCTGTCCCGTTATTCGAACTATAACCCTGGCTCTGACCGATATTGATGCGCTGAATCGTGAATTGAGTTCCCAAATCGATGGTGAAACTGCAAGTGTTGAACCACCTCCCTGAAAACTGTACCAAGCCGCACCAAAATCGCCGTTGGTCACCAGCGAGGGGGTCCCCTGAATGGTATTGGTAAGTGGGGTAATGGCGACTCCAAGGGCGACATTCGTCTGGGCGAGTGCAACGCTGCCTGCCAACAGGACGGCCGCAAGTAGCGCTATCCCCGTATTCGGCTTGCTCATCTAACCATCCTCCTGTTCACGGTTTGAGCAAGTCTACCCCATGGCCTTGAAAAAGTCACCAAAGGATGTGGTTTTCCGATTTTCCGGTAAGAAGTGCGCGGCTACGCATGGGCGCGGGGCGCCCTAATGTGCCGGGCTGGGCTCGGCGGTCGACAATTCCAGCCAGCCCTGTTGGGGGGCGGCGTCCACAGGGAGTCCGGATTTCCACACCGAGGCTTCCAAAGCCAGCGTCCCTCCTGGCTCCACACCGAGCGCCGCCAGCGCCACGCGCAGTTCGAGCACCCGGCGGAACCTGGTTTCAACCGCCGCGGGAATGGCGGCGCCGCCCAACCGCGCCTCCAGAATCCGGCCGCCCGATTCATCCACCTGAATTCTGATGCAGCTAGGAGGACTGGCCTCGCGCCGCGGCTGCATCTTCACCCGGACTTCGATTTCCTGGACCGGGCCGAGAACTTCCAGGTCCAAATCCATCCGCAGGTAAAGCTGCTTGCCGTCGGAGCCGTAGTGGAGTTCGCGAATGGCGAACTTGTTGCCGTGCATGGCGCCCGAGCGCCTGTCGGCGCGGTAGATACCCGCGCCCATCCACTCGAAATAAGACGTCACCTCGCCGTCGATGACCGGGTGAATATGTGCGCCGGGCGCAATCCGCAGGTCGTTGGTTTCCACATGCAGGATGGGATGCGAGAGTTCCTCAGGGGAAGCCAGATTCAGGGCGCGGTAGACATTGGCCAGATGCTCCCGGAACAGGCGGTCGAACTCCGGCCGGTTGGCGGAGCCGTGTTCGGGTCCATACCACCAGCACCAGTCGCTGCCCTCGGCGATCAGCAGTTCCTCGTACGCCGTGCGTCGAGCCTCCTCTGTGAGGCCGCCTGCGCCATTTCCATTGACCGCTTGCTCATAGGTCTGCCTTGCCCGAAGCAAGTACTCCCAGGCGCGGTTATCCTCTTCAGAGCCGATCCAGATGTCGAAATTGGCGTTAATCCAGGAGCCCGGAAAAATGCTCTCGATCGGTTGAGCCTCCATCCGATCCAGCGCCTCGGACACCGTAAGGGCCTGCATCTCCGGATCACGCGAAATCATTTCGTAAAGTTCGCTAAGGAACGGCCGGCCGTTGCGCTCGTAATACTCCCAAGCGTTTTCACCGTCCAGGATCACCGGCACCAGAGCGTCGCGCCCGGCCGAAAGGATGGGGCGGCAATTCTCACGGATGCGAGCCAGGAAATGGCTGGCGGCATCATGGGCGCTCATGCGGGCGTAAACAAAGCCGATCAGATCGCTCAAGAAATGATCGCGAAAGATCATGCGCAACTGGCGGCCCCCCTGGCGCCAAAGGTAAGGGCGGTAGGTCAATTCGGGGCTTGCGGCTTGCCCCAGTGTGCGCGCCAGTATTCCGTTATCGGTGGCAGCCCAGCAAAAGCCCACATCCGCTGCGATCCCCAGCGCTTCGTCGGAAACCGAGCCTTCGCTCGGCCACAAGCCAGCCGGAGGAGCGCCGAACTCATCGCGCACGTACTGCCGGGCGCGCTCCAACTGGCAGAGGGCGTCCTCGGGATAACGGAAGCGCCCGGGCAACGGTACGTTAGGATGCGAAACGCGGGCGATGTCGGAATCACACAGCAGCGGCAAAATGGGGTGGTAATAGGGAGTGGTCGAGATCTCGATCTGGCCGGAGGCGGCAAATTCACGGTAAGTGGGGATCACCTTGCCAAGTATTTCCAATTGCTTACGGCCGATCAGAGCCTGGTCGGCGGAAGAGAAGCCGCGGCCGCGGGCGGCCAGCGCCTGGATTTCGGCGTCGCCTTCAACGATCTCCTCGTCAAACCAGGCCAATTGCGACAGCACCTGCAAGTCGCGGAACGCTTGTTGATCGAAGAACAGGCGGGCGCGGCTGGGAATGCGGTCCGCCGACACCCAGGCCGTATGCAGTTCGGCGTAACGCGCATAACGGTTGATGACGCGATCGATATTGGCCTGAAAGAAATAGCGCAAGATAAATTCCTGCTGCTCCACCGTCAGATCCTCGGCCGGCGCCAGCGCGCACCTCAGAAACGGATCGATGGCCTTGCCCGAAGCGTATTCCTCCACCTGCACCATCATGGACGGGACCAGGTTAAAAGTCTGGTGGATCGCTGGGAAATCCTTTAGGATGTGGACCATCCCATAGTAGTCCTTTAGAGCGTGCAGCCTGGTCCAAGGCAAACGATATTCACCCGACCGGAGGTCCTTATAAAACGGCTGATGCATGTGCCAGACAAAGCAGAGGATAATTCGCGGCATGTCGTCTCAGCGGTGGCGCTGCTCGAGCCGGATGCTCGGCTTTTCGGCCACAAAGGGCCGCGTATCCGGCTGGCTTTGGAAGCAATCATACATGGGCCGGGCGGCGGCATCGAAATGCGTCATGGGGCGCAGCCCCAGGATCAACTCCATGGTGCGCAGCATGGAGACCGTATTGTACATAGTGCTGACCACGCTGCGCCGCTTCACGTAAGGTGAGATGACGAAAGCGGGCGAGCGGTGCGAATCAACGTGGTCGGCGCCGTCTTGCGCGTCATCCTCCAGGACAAAAATAGCGGTCTGCGGCCAAAAACGGCTTCTGGACACGGCCTCCACAATCATCCCTAAGGCGGAATCGTTGTCGGCAAAGGCCGCCAGCGGCGAGACGCCTCCCGGCGCGGAGCTGGAAGCAGAGTCATTTCCCAGGTGCATGATGATCAACTGCGGCATCTTTGCCGAAGCCTCAAAGGAGGCCAGATCTCGCAAGAAGACTCTGGCGCGTTCCATGTCCGGGTAGGCCGGATCCAAGCCCCTGAATTCCAGGTTTGTTACGGGCCCAAGCGCCGGATCCCGCACACTGGAAACCTGGATGCCGGAGAGTTCCCCGCGAGGGCGGTTGTTGACAAACAATCCGTAATTGCGGACGGAAAGCCCCGCCGCGAGGGCGTTGTTCCAAATATAGCCTGCCGGCGGGAAACTGGCGGGCTCTCCGCCTTCGAAACTTCCCATGCGCCAGCGGCCCCCGTAGCTGGCCGGCCACAGTTTCTGCACAAAGTCGGGGGCAATGGCGGCGGTGGACCAGTTACGGCCGTCCGCGCAGACGTCTCCGATTGCGTAA
>CAYSBM010000053.1:5930-11865 GCA_964429095.1 uncultured Solibacteraceae bacterium
AAAATTGTCCAACCGGACGAATTCGCGCGCCAATTTGCGTTGATTGGGAGCGGCCTGTTGGCCGAAGACCACCAACGATGGATCCCCTTTGCCCTGAGGCAGATCGCCAAACACCTGGTCGTAAGTCCGGTTCTCCTTGATGATGTAGAGGACGTGTTCGATAGGCGTGAAATCGCCCGGCCGGGTGGGCACCGGATTGCCAGCGGGCGCGCCGGCGTCAAACAACGTGGCGTCGCGGTAGCGCGAGCAGGACAGGGTGGTCTGGGAGTATGCCTCCAGTTGCGCGTCGTCAAACGGGGCGATGAGAGAGACGCTGCCTGTTTGCATACGCGCTACGTATTGGGCCGGACGAGGTTCCTGAACCGGGTTGGGGCCTCGCGGATTGGGATAGCTGCGACCGCCGCGGCCGTTGGCCACCGCCAGCATCCCGCCGGCAAGCGCGCGCACGGCGGTGGGATACCATCCGGCGGGCAGGAAACCGAGAACCCGGCTATGCTCGCCGGCCACATCCACCACCGCAACTGCGTTGGCGTCGGAACAGACTATAAAGAGGCGGTCTTCAGCCGGGCTGAGCGCCAAAGCGGACGGAGTCATACCCAGAGGCTGGCGCGGTTCGAGCGCGACGTGAATACTTTCCAGCAGGCTCATCTGGCCGGAAGAACTCACTCCGGCCACGCGTACGGCATCGGTGTTCGCTACGGCTACATACAGACGTCCGGCGTACGTATCGCCGCCGCCCTGCGGTGTTCGTGACGACCAAGCCATGTCGGTGGGGTGTGGCCCCACCCGCCAAGTGGACAGGACTTCCCCGTTTGAAGTCTGATGATGCGCCACCGCGCCGCTGCCCCATCCGGAAACGAAAAAGGACTTCCCGTCCGGGTGGAACAGGATGCGATAGGGGCGCCGTAGGGTCTTGTAACGCTCAATCACGCGCCCCGATTGAGGGTTGATGACCAGGATTGTGTCCCGATCAAGGTCCGCGGCATAGAGCAGACGCCCGCCGGGCGGGAAAGCGACATCGCCGATGAATCCGCCGCCGGCCGCTGGCTTTTCGCCGCCCGTAGCAAAAGTGCGCCCCGGCCTGAGCGCGCCGTCATCCCAAAGGAACTCAAAGACCGCAGCGCGGCCGGCGCCTCCCGCATACACACGCTTGCCGTCGGGTGAAAACGTCAGTCCCAGCCAGGCGTCGGCCACTGGCGCGCGGCCGACTTCGCGACCCGCGGCCGTATCCACCACGCTGATGGATGGCGGCAGGTAGCCGGCGTTCAAAACCAGCAGATAACGGCCCCCGGGTGCCGGGGCCAGAGACATGGGAAACGTATCTACCGGGACTTGTTTTCCCGCCGGGCGAACCCGCCAACCGGTGGCCAACAGGAAACTCCCGTCGGGTTGAAGCCCCGGTTCTTCGCGAGACAGCGGTTGAGCGCAGAGCATGCCGGCCAGCGCCGCCAAGGCTATGGCAAGCAGTTGCATCATTCGATAAACCTCTGGGCGATGGGGAAGCGGCGTCCCATGCCAAACGCCTTGGTGGTCACCTTCAAGCCCGGAGCAGCCTGCTGGCGTTTATACTCGTTGCGGTTCACCTTGTTGATGACGTCGCGAACCAAATCTAGGGGGAGGCCTTGGGTCTCAGCGATGCGCTGCGGCGTCTGGTATTCCTCGATATAAGCGCGCAGAATCCCGTCCAGAATCTCGTAAGGCGGCAGCGAATCGCTGTCCTTCTGGTTGGGGCGCAACTCGGCCGAGGGTGGCTTTTGAAACACCCGCTCCGGGATGGCTCCGTCATGGCGGCGGTTGGCCACCCGCGCCAGTTGGTAGACCATCGTCTTGGGTACATCGCTGATGACAGCCAGCCCCCCGCACATATCCCCATACAGCGTGCTATAGCCCACCGCCAATTCGCTCTTGTTGCCGGTGGTGAGCACCAGAGCCTGCCACTTATTGGACAGGGCCATAAGCGTCACGCCTCGCAGGCGCGCTTGCAGGTTCTCCTCGGTGACATCGGGCGCCGCGCCGGCCAGCAACGGCGCCAGCAATTCCAGAAACTTCTCGTAGACCGGAGTGATGGAGACCACTTCGAAACGGATGCCCAGCCCCTCGGCCAGCGAGCGCGCGTCGGCGATACTGTGATCGGAGGAGTACGGGCCTGGCATGGCCACCCCGGTCACATTCTCTCCCCCCACGGCGTCGGTGGCGATGGCCGCGGTGAGCGAGCTGTCGATGCCGCCGCTCAGGCCGATGAGCACGCGCCGGAAGCCGCACTTGGTGATGTAATCGCGCGTTCCGAGCGTTAGCGCCTGGTAGACGGCCTCCCTCTCGTCGGTGAAGTCTTCCCGCTGGTCCCCTTGGTCCTCGGTGTCAACCAAGACCAGATCCTCGGCAAAGGAACGCGCCGAGGCGATGATGCGGGCGCTGGCATCCATGGCGAAACTGGAGCCGTCAAACACGAGTTGATCGTTGCCGCCCACCTGGTTGACGTAAATCACCGGCAAGCCATACTTGCGCGCGGTGGTAGCGAAAACCTCCCGCCGCAGTTTGCGCTTGCCCATGTGATAGGGCGAGGCGTTGATGCTGATCAGCAGTTCCGCGCCCGAGGCGGCGAGTTCCTCGACCGGATCGCGGCGGTACAGCCGCCGCTCCCAGAACTGCTTGTCGTTCCAGGCGTCTTCGCAGATGGTGACAGCGACGCTCCGTCCGGCGATGGCCACGTTGGCCTGGCGCTCGGCAGGAAGGAAATACCTGGCTTCGTCGAAGACGTCGTAGGTCGGAAGCAGCATCTTATGCTGCGTGAAAACGATCTGGCCGCTGCGCAGAGCCACGGCGGCGTTGACCACGCTCTTTCCGGATGCGGCTGGGCTGGGCAGGATCGTTCCGCAAATCACGGTAAGATCCAGCGCGGCCGTTCCGGCGGCCAGCCGCCGCAATTCCTCGACGGCGCGTTCGACGAAGTTGGGTTTCTCCACCAGATCGCGCGGCGGATAACCGGTAAGCGACAACTCGGGAAACACCACCAGATGAGCGCCGGCGGCGGCTGCCCGCGCGGAGTCGCGCACCATGAGGTCCACATTGCCCGCCAGATCTCCGACCGTGGTGTTAATCTGCGCCAGCGCGATCCGCATGAAAATCCCATTGTACCCGCCCGCCCAGGTCCACCGGCGAATCGCCGGCGCGCGGAACCGGGAAACTAGCCCGTATATTTTATGAGACCTCTAGCAGGAAGCCGCTTCTTATGGCATAACTGGGCTTTCAGACAGCAGTTGACGCCGAGGCAAAGGCGGCTCTTGCTATGACGCGACCAGTGCTGTTGTCCGCCACTTTACATATTCCCCGCGGACCAGTTGTTGGCCATGCGGCTCCGGCTTCGGGAGGCCCATCATGGGTGCGAGTTGATTGGGGACCACGGGGAGGTCTTGGCTTGCGGCAACCACGGCCCGGCCGGAGTCGCGCTACCTTGTCGCGGTCGAAAGAAGTAAGTCTTGTTCGCACCGGCGCCGAGCTGTTCGCCGGCATCACGATGAAGGCGGCGCCGGGCGGAGCTTGAAGAATCCCGATCGATTCGTTGTAGAGACAGCCGAACGGTGTGGAGAAGGTGCAATGATCTCGACGGCTTTTGGGCTTCGTTACTGGTTGGTCTTGTGTCTCGCTTGCGCCACCGGGCGCTGTCTAGAGGGCACGCGCACCGTCTTATCCCTGGAAGGCAGGGGGTGGGAGCTGGCCGGTTGTGAGCCAGGGGATGGCGAAAGGCTCGGCATTGCCTCCCGGCGCCCGAAGGAGCTGAAGTTCTTTGCGGTCTCGGTCCCGAACAATGTGCAGCTCACGGTGTTGAAGGATCCGTACGGCCAAGGGCCGGAGATTGCCGAGGTAAACCGCCGGGAGTGGTGGTACGTGCGCTCTTTTCGCTCGCCCGGCCTCACAGCAGGGCATCAGGCGCGCTTGGTTTTTGATGGTGTCGATTATTTCGCCGCGGTGTGGCTCAACGGCCGGAAGCTGGGTGAGCACGAGGGCGCTTACACGCGATTCGCCTTCGATGTTTCCAACCTGCTTCGCGCTGGCGGCGAAAACTATCTGGCCGTGCGGGTCACCTCCCCGCTCAAAGTCACCGGTCGTACGCATTACGAGTTCATGAAGGGCCAATTCGCAGAGCCTTGGGACGCGCTGCCGGGCCCTGGGGGGCGGGTCTATCCTCTGGGCCTGCACCGCGGGGTGCGTCTGGAGGTCTCTTCCAGATCCCGGATCGAAGAGGTCCGGATTTGGACTACCGCGCTGCGCGACGGCGAGGCGGACCTTAAGGTCCACGTATCGCTGTCCAGCCTCGAACCCCGCCGGGCCCGCATAAGTGTGGCCATTCAGCCCAGGGACCAATCCGTGCCAGCCGTGGTTTTGCCCTCACGCACCCTCCCACTCGGCAGCGCTGCGGGACGGAGCGAGGAAGTCGAGCTGCCGGTTCGCATCTCCGATCCGCAGCTTTGGTGGACGTGGGACCAGGGACCGCAGAATCTCTACATCGCCAGGGCGACCCTCCACGGCGAGGATGGTTCCATGCTCGACGAGGCCAGGGTGACGTTTGGCATCCGGACGATCGAGCGGGACGCCAACCTGCTCTACCGGCTCAACGGGCGCCCGATCTTTCTGCGAGGGGCGTGGTACTCAATGTCGCGCATGTACCCCGCGGATACGGACAGTTGGACGTATGAGAAGGACCTGCGCCTGCTGCGGCATGCCAACGCCAACCACCTTGTCAACTACACGGTTGTGGAGAAACCAGAGTTCTACGAGCTAGCCGATGAGCTGGGGATTCTGCTATTCGTCGAGTTGCCTTTCAACCAGCAGGGGCCGATGGACGCGCTGGATGCGCGTTACCCCCGCCGAGAGCAATACCTTCGCTGGGCAGCGGCGGAGTCCGGCAGAATAATCCGCATGCTCTCGAATCATCCTTCTATCGCGGTGTGGAGCGCCATTTCCGAGACCACCAAGACCGGAACGGACTTTGCAGCCTACTCGGACCCCCGGATTGCCGGCGCGGCTGACGGGTATCAGGCGCTTGTACAGGCAATCGGAAAGGCTGTTGCGGAGAACGATCCCGACGCGCTCCACCATCCCAGTTACTGTGATTTCGGCGAGAGGCATTTCTGGTACGGCGGCCTTAGCCAGTCCACCACCTACGACCAGCATTTCGATAGCCGCCACTCGTTCGTATCTGAATATGGCGCCATGGCTTTCTCTTCGTTTGAGTCGCTGAGCAGAACCATCAACCCGGCTGAGATCTGGCGCGGGTCGGGACGCACATGGTCGGACCTGAGGCTGCCCGTGGACCTCAAGACATTGTCTTATTTGAGCGGATACCAATATGGCGGTGCGGCGCTGATCGCCAGGAACGTGGGGGATGTTGTGGACCGCCGCCCGGCATCCTTTCGGGAGTACGGGCACGAGGCCCAGCTATATCAGGCGTTCTTGTACAACTATGCCGGAGACGTTTACCGGCGGGGCCTATTCCAACCCGTCAACGGGATACGTAGCTGGCATTTCAAAGACTTTCCGGAGAAGCCGATCAGCGGTTTCGGAGTGATTGACTGCTTTCACGCGCCCAAGATGGCCTTCTATGCGGCCAAGAGGACCTGGGCGCCTCTGTCGGTCAGTTATGCGGTTCAATTTCCAACGGAGTCCCTCACCCCAGGCGCCCCATTCAGAGCGCCGGGGTGGATATCGAACGCGTCGAACCAGCGGGTAAAGCTGGCAGTTACTTCAACACTCTTCGATCTCAACGGGTCGCGGGTGCGGCGCACAGCCATGGAGACGGCAGTGGAGGCGCGCCAAGCGCGAATGGTAGGGGAGATCGAGTGGAAGGCGCCGGTGGCGCCGGGAATTTACATTTTGCGTGGAGAAGCCATTCCGGAGCGCGGGGAAGCGGCAAGAGCGGAGATGTACCTGAAAGTGG
>CAYSBM010000054.1:0-616 GCA_964429095.1 uncultured Solibacteraceae bacterium
CGCTGACCTGGGCTGCGTGGGTGGGAGGGGGGAGCGCGCTGGGCGCGGCTTATCTGATCTGGCTCTATCAGCGGACCATGCTGGGCGAGGTAGCGCCAGTCAACGCCGGCCTATGTGATCTGAACCGCCGCGAGATGGCCGTGTTTGCTCCCCTCATCGTGTGGGCCTTGTGGATCGGCATCTACCCCAAACCATTCTTCGCTGTGCTGGAACGCCCAGTGGCCCAGATCGTCGAGCGGGTGCAGCCCGGCTATTATGCCGGCCATAATCTTCCGAACCCCCTGGTTTCCAACCATGTTTCCACACCGGTGGTCTCCTCATCCGCCCGGTAGCCGGCGGTAGCTTCTGCCCCACTGAGCCAGGTGCGCCTCGGCGGACAAGCTGTCGGTTTCCGCGCTCAGCGCACGGTTCCACTCCTCCCACTCGCGCTGTTTCATCCGTTCCAGCAGCCGGAACTGCCGCCGCACCTCCAGCAGACGCCGGCGTTGCTCCGCAATGCGGTACTCGCATTCCGCCATGCGCTGAGCCAGCCGCAGTTTCTCCCGCCTCACATGGTTGCGAAACGCGTCTAGGGCTCCCAGTTGTTGCACCTCCAGGCTGGACTTAGTCAGAATAG
>CAYSBM010000054.1:626-9792 GCA_964429095.1 uncultured Solibacteraceae bacterium
CTGCTGGGCTTCCGCCTGTTCTTTTTCCAGCCAGCCGGCGGCGGCTTCAAGGGCGCGGCGTTCATCGAACAGGAGGCGCAACTTGAGTTTTTCCGCCTCCACCTGTTCGGCGCGCCACTGGCGGACGCGCTCCAGCTCGAACCTGAACTTTTTCATGCCTCCAGCACCCCCGCAATCTGGTCAAGCTTTTGTAAGGTCTCTTCCAAACACGACTTTGCCGTAGCGTCCTGCCTGAGGAAACGGTTCAGTTCCTCGCGCGCCTGGATGGCCACATCCAATTTGGGATTAGTCCCGGCCACATAGGCGCCCAGTTGTATGAGGTCTTCGGCCCTGCGGTAGGTAGCCAGCGCTTCCCGCACCCGCGCGGCGGCCTGGCGCTGCTGGGACGTGCTAATGCGGGACTCCAGCCGGCTGACTGAATTCAGCACGTCGATGGCCGGATAATGGCCGGCTGCGCCCAACTCCCGTGAGAGGACGATGTGCCCATCCAGAATGGCGCGCACGGCGTCGGCGATGGGCTCGTTGAAATCGTCACCCTCCACCAGTACCGTGAAGAATCCGGTGATCGAACCGCGCTCAAACTTGCCCGCCCTTTCGCAGATTTTCGGCAGCAGGTTAAACACCGAGGGGGTGTACCCCTTCTGGCTGGGGGGCTCGCCGGCAGCCAAGCCGATTTCCCGCTGGGCCATGGCCAGGCGCGTAAGCGAGTCCATCACCAGCAGCACATCAGCGCCCTGGTCCCGAAAGTACTCGGAAACCGCCAAAGCGACGAAACAGGCCCGCAACCGAAGCGGCGCCGGACGGTCGCTCGTCGCAACCACCGCTACGGCGCGGCGCATCCCTTCCGGCCCCAGTTCGTGCTCCAGAAACGCCCGGACCTCACGGTTGCGCTCGCCGATAAGCGCGATCACCGTGACGTCGGCGAAATTGTGTTTCGACATCGCGCCCAGCAGCGTGCTCTTGCCCACGCCGCTACCCCCAAAGATGCCGATGCGCTGGCCTTTGCCGACCGGCAGCAGGGCGTCGATGGCGCGAATGCCCGTGGTGAGGCGCTCGGTGATGTGCCCGCGCTCCAGAGGCCCGGGAGCTGCTTTGTACAGATCGTAGGCCTCCTGTCCATGAATGGGCTCTCCGCCGTCGATGGCTTGGCCGAAACCGTCCAGCACCCGCCCCAGCAGCTCCGGGCCCACTTTCACGCGGCTGTGTTCGCTGCGGGCCACCACCCGGTCGCCCAATTGCAAGCCGCCGGTCTCTTCCAGGGGCATGGAGAGCACCCGCCCATTGCGAAACCCAATTACCTGGGTGCGGACTGAGCGCCCGCTTGTGGTCTGGATGTCGCAGAAGTCGCCGATTGCCGCCGCAGGCCCTTGCGATTCTACCAGCAGCCCCACCAACTCGACCACCGTGCCGGTAAAGCGAAATGGATCGGTGCGCGAAATCCTTTCCAGATAAGGCGTCAGGTCGATCCGGTCGTCAGCGGTTGTCATCTGCGCTCCATCCAGTCGGCAAAACCGCGCTCGATTTCCTGCAACTGTCCTTCGATGGTGGCGTCCCCGGCGCCGTGAGCAGTTTCTAAAATCGCGCCTCCGCGCCCAACCGTCGCATCCGCGGCCACCTCCCGGGCGTCCAGACGCTCCAAGGCGGCTTTCACCACCCCCAGAACCGCTTCCGGATCGATGGTCACTTCGCGCCGCAGGATGCGCCGGGCAATCGCCATGGCCAGCCCTACCAGGTCGCGCTCGGCGTCGCGCCTCAACCGGCTGCGGTAGCCTGCCAGTTCCCCTATGGCGGAGGCCAACTGGCTGACGGCGCCGTCCAGCCGGGCGCGCGCCGCCTCTGATGCGGCCGCCTCCCCCTCGCGGTAGCCCATTTCGCGCGCTAAGCGAAGCTGTTCTTCGAGCCGCGGTCCTTTTTCTTCCTCTTCGTGGCCGGCGTCCCGCGCCGGCGCAGGACCAGCGTAGAGCCGGGGCGGCCAGGCCTCTGGGCCATCCACGGCCGGCGTCCGAATATGGCGCCAGACTACTGGCTGCGCTTTTTGCGCCGCCTCGCCGGTGATGCGCTTAGACGACATACTGCTCTCCCACCGTGCCCTTGAGGTTGATCACCCCCTCGCTTTCCAATTGCCGTACTACCGCGATGATCTGCTGCTGAGCAGCCTCGACTTCCTTGATCTTGACCGGGCCGAGCGCCTCCATGTCTTCTTTCAACATCTCGGCCCCGCGTTGAGACATGCATTGCAAGAAATGCTGCTTCAGTTGGTCGCTGGTGCCTTTCAACGCCACCGTCAACAGCTTCCTATCCACGCGCGAAAGGATTTCCTTGATGCCAGCCGGATCAATCAGCAGCAGGTCTTCGAAGACAAACATCAGGTGGCGGATGGTTTCCACCAGCGCAGGATCGGCGCTTTCGATAGCATCCAGGATCTCCTTGCTAGAGGCCGAGTCCAGACGGTTGAACATTTCGGCCACCGCCCGTACTCCGCCATAAGCCTCGCGGCTCAGCTCTCCAATGGCTTTCAGCTTCTGCCCGATGATGCCCGCGATCTTCGAAATGATCTCCGGCGATATCTGATCCAGGTTCGCCATGCGCAAAGCTACGTCGGCGCGCAGCTCGGCGGGCAAGGAAACCAACAGCGCCGCCGCCTGCGAGGGGTTCAGGTGCGAAAGCACCAGAGCGAGGGGCTGCGGGTGCTCGTTGTGAATGAACTTAGCAAGCTGGCTGGGATCGGCTTTCTGTAAAGCGTCGAAGCTGGCCAGATCGTTCGACAGAGTCTTCATCAAACGGTCCAGCAGCTTCTTGGCTTGCTCGGGCCCGAAAGCGCTCATCAGCACCTTGCGCGCGTATTCGATGCCGCCCTTGAGGACATAGTCCTGGGCGACGGTCATCTGATAGAACTCTTCGAGAATCTCCTCGGCCTGCTCGGAGGACACGGCGCTGATGCGGGCCATCTCGCGGCTGATCAACTGAACTTCCTCTTCGTCCAGATGCCGCAGAATTTCGGCGCTGACTTGGTCGCCCAGAATGATCATGAGAGTGGCGGCTTTTCTGAGCCCGGGCACCGGCGAGGCCGGCTTTTCAGCGTTGCGGATCATCTTCGGTCAATGTTCCTGCTCGTTCAGCCAGCTCCGCACCAGCTGTGCGATACCGGCCGGGTCTTTCTTAGCTTCCGCGCTGATGTGCTTATTCAGGGCTTCGGCTTTCTTGGTGGTGACCTGCGGCAGCTTCAGAGAATTCAAGGCCTCGGCTTCCATCCGCGCCTTCAATGCAGCCTGCTCGGCGAGCTTAGCTTCGATCTGCTGCTGGAGATCCGGACCGCTCTCGATGGCCGGCGGATTTTGTCCCACGGCTGCGCCTGACGGCAATGCGGCAGGCCCTTCCACAACAGCCGAAGCTTTTTGGTCACCCCTCCTGCGGGCTCTAGAAATCCATACCGCAGCCAAAGCTAGCAAGACCAGCAGGGCCGCTGCGCCCACGCCTATTAACGTCGCCAGGTTCTTCTGCCTGACCAAACGTTCCAGCCAAACAGGCAAAGGCAAAGACCGGTTTGCGGCCGACGGGGCTGCCGGCAGGGATGGAGGCGGTTGCCAGCTCAGCGTGGCTTCGAAAGGCTGGTTTTCCACCGTAAGCTGATCCCCCCGTTCGGCTGTGAAACCCGTGGCCGCAGCGACCAAATCACGGATGGCCTTGAGCTTCTCCGGCGAAGCGGGCTCCAGAATGCGTCTGGCGCTGGCGCCGGAGCCTTCCCACCTTACCGTGTGGTCCACCAGCACGGCCAGCGACATTCTCTTGAGAGTCCCCTGCGGCAGGCGCAGGCGCCTTGTGGTGCGGCTAGGTTGGAAGGCGACATTTTCGGTGCGGCGCGTTACACCGCCAGAGGCCGCGCTAGCGGGCCGGGAAGCCGGCCTGGGCAGATTGGAGACCGTTCCGGGCATGCCCCCCGCCAGCGCCGCCCCGCTGATATCCTCGGTGCGCTGCTGGCTCACCATGACCGAGCGCGCCGGATCAAAAGTTTCTTCGCTTTGCTCACCGGCGGTAAAATCACACTCCACTGTGGCGCTGGCGCGGAACTTTTCGGCGCCCAGCAACGGTTCAAGCGCCGCATGAATTTTGGCCACCAAGTCTTTCTCCAGACTGCGCTTGTAATCCAAATAGCCTTCCGGGGCTTCCGCACCGTCGGAGGCCAAGCCGCGGCGGGGCCGATTGAGCAGGTTGCCCTGCATATCCAGGACCGATACGGCTTCCGGCGCCAGCCCATCAACGGCGCTCGCCACCAAATGCGTCACAGCGGCCACGTTGGCGGATGAAAGCTTCGCGCCCAGACGCAGCTTTAACAACACGCTGGCTTTGGCAGGCTGGCGGGCTTCCAAGAATATGGAGTCTTTGGGAAAGGTGATGTGGACGCGGGCTTGCTCGACCTCGCTGAGCGCCATCACAGAACGCTCGAGTTCGCCCTCCAGCGCTCGCCGGAAATTCACCTGCTCGGTGAACTCGGTAGCGCCAAAATTGTTCTTGTCGAATAGTTCAAAGCCAATGCGTCCGCTCTTAGGAAGTCCTTCGGAGGCCAATTGGAGCCGGAGCTCAGCCACCCTGGCGGAAGGCACCAGCACGCTGGTTCCGCTCTCGGAAAGACGGTACTCCACGCCCGTCTCTTTCAGCTTGGCCACCACCGCACCGCCATCCTCGGGTGAGAGGTTCGTGTATAGCGGCCGGAAGTCGCGCTCCCGGGACCAGCGCGACAGCACCGCCAGCGCCCCACCCACCAGCAGCGCCGACACCAGGATCACAATCCGCTGCTGGAGAGGCAGGCTGCCGGCCAGGTTGCTGATCTGATGCCTGCCCGAAGTGAACCGCCCTCAGCTTGCTAGGAGCCTCACACCTGCATCCTCATAACTTCCTGATAGGCTTGCACGACCTTGTTGCGCACCTGAAGAAACAAGTCGAAGGCCAGTTCGGCGCGCTGCACAGCCAGGGCGGTCTGGTGGAGTTCTTCGCTCTCGCCGCGCAAGAACCGCTCGGCGCTCTGTTCGGCTCCGGCACGGAAACTTTCCACCTGGTTCACGGCATTCTCGAACAGTTTTCGAAAACCTCCCGCGGATGAAGAGGCGCCGGATGCTCCGGAGGCCGCCAAGCCGCCGCCCAGGGAAACGCCTGTGATCGAGAGCGCCATGTTTCGCCTCCTGTTAACGCAACAGATCGATCGAGCGGTTAATCATATCTTTGACTGCCGTCATCGCCGAGATGTTGGCCTGGTAGCCGCGCGCAGCGCCCAGCAAATCCACCATGTCTTCGGCCGGATTGATGCGCGGGAAGGCGACGTACCCATTGGCGTCAGCGTCTGGATGCCCTGGCAGGTAACGCTTCTCGGGCTCGCGGGCGTCCACAACGATCTCTGACACTTCCACTCCCGTCACCCCGCCCGTCAATTCTGTCTCCAGCACCGAGGAGAACAGTGAAACCTGGGGCTGGCTGGTAAACACGGCGTCTTTTCTGCGGTAAGGACCGCCCTCGGGCGTACGCGTGGTCTCGGCGTTGGCCAGGTTCTCAGCCAGCAACTCCGCGCGCGTGCGCTGCGCAGCCATGCCCGAGGCGCTAACCGAAAGCACATTGAACAAACTCATCCGCTCTTACCATCCTGAATTGCGGCTCGCACGTTGCGGATTTGTGATTTCAGCAACGCGGCGGCCAGGTTGAAACGCATCGCGTTTTCGGCCAGGAGCCGGGCTTCCCGGTCAAGACTGACATTGTTGCCGTCGTTCCTGCTGGAAAGCCCGGATGGTTCGATCACCTGAGGAGCACTACCACGCACGTGGGAGAGGAATTCAAACTGAAAATCGATGTCTTTGGTCTTATAGCCCGGCGTGTCGGCATTGGCGATGTTGGAGGCCACCAGTTTCTGGCGGGCTCCAATCAAATCCATGTAGCGCTCCAGGGCGTCTGCTAAGCGTCCCAACATATCCGGCCTACCCATTGCACGCAGGATGCCAGTGTGGATGATGCGTGCTAAGAGGCGGCAAACGGCCCTCCAATAGGCCTTCTGCGCGCCAGATTCTTGCCGGGCGCCAAACTGATGGCGCGCCTTCAATACATGGAGGGATACGCCTGACGCATTTGGTGCGCCAGTTCGAGCGCCGTTCCAATTTGGATCGTCGGTCCCTTTCCGATGCCGCGGCAGCGTAACGATTCGACGCGCCAATCGCTAGGCCGCTCGACGATTTCCGGCCAGAACGGGTACAGCCGGCACTGTGTGGGCTTCGCCGGGTGGATCAGACAGCCGCTAGTCCCCAAAAACGGGCATTGCTTGTCCGGCGGTTTCCGCAGCCGCAACAAGCGCCGGGTGCGGTAGACGTAACGGCGCTCAAACTCAGCCGGGCTGAGGCCCAAAAAGGCGGCCGCGCGCGCCAAATCTTGCGCCGACAGGTACACATACCCCGCGGTGTTGCAACAATCGGTGCATCCCTTCTGGCAGGCGAAGCGCAGCGTGCGCACAACTGTTCATCATAGCCCGCCCGCCATCAGGGACGGTACAATTGCATGAAGGCAGATGGAGGCGGCGCCCAGCGGTGAATGGTAACGTAAGAGAGGCCGGCTGCGTCAAGGGATCTGTGACAACTGGTTGGTTTCGCTTAACTTATTTAACATTCGCGCTGGCTATTGCCGGCGCTTTTCCAGCCCACGGCCAGTTCGCCCGCAACCGCTACGCGCTGATTTTGGAGGACCCGCCAGTCAGTTCGGTGCTGAGCACCGCGAGCAGGAAGGCGCCTGCGGCTGTGGCTTACGCCCGCAAGATTGAAATGCGGCAGGAGACGCTGGGGCGGGAGCTGGCTGCCCGAGGCATTCGATCCACCAGCCGGGTGATGACGCTGGCCAACGCGGTATTCGTTTCCGCTTCCGAGGCGCGGCTGGCGGAATTGAAGAGCTTGCCGGGAGTGAAGTCCGTTACTCCGGTCCGCAAGTACAAGCTCAAACTCAACCGCGCTACGCAACTGGTGAACGCGGCCGGAGCGTGGGATTTTGCCAGGGGCGTTGACAACGCCGGCCTTGGGGTAAGGGTCGCCATCCTGGACACGGGTATCGACCAGAATCATCCCGCGTTCGTAGACCCCTCGCTTCCCATGCCGCCTGGTTATCCGTTATGCAGCGGAGCGGATTGCACTTACACCAGTAACAAAGTGATTGTAGCGCGCAGTTACGTCCGCTTGATCGCCGCCGGCACGGGCAGCGACCCGGCGGCCGATTCCCGCCCGGACGACTATTCGCCCCGCGACCGGGTGGGCCACGGCACTGCGGTAGCCGCAGTAGTGGCGGGCGTATCCAACAGCGGAACCGTGACCGCGCAGGGCCTAGCGCCCAAGGCATACCTGGGAAATTACAAGATCTACGGTTCGCCCTACGTCAACGACGGGACTACCGATGAAGCCATCATCAACGCCCTGGATGACGCCTTCAACGATGGCATGGATATCGTCTCGTTTTCCACCGGCGGTCCGGCCTTCAGCGGGCCGCTCGACAGCGGCCTGGCGTGCGGCAACCAAGCGGACGCGCCCTGTGACCTGATAGCCGCAGCCTTTGAAAACGCGGTGGCTAAAGGGATGATCGTCGTGGCGGCGGCCGGCAATGAAGGCGAGACGGGCGCCTACTATCCGGCGTTTGGAACCATCAGTACACCCGCCACAGCACCCTCGGTGATCGCCGTTGGCGCCACTACGAACGCTCACTACTTTACGCCGCTGGTCACGGTGCCCGGGCCGGCGGCGCCCGACCAACTGAAGGCCATCGCAGCGGAAACCGGCGACGCCTATTTACCCCATGGGGCCGTCAGCCTCCCTATGCGCGACGTGACCACTGTCGGAAATGATGGACTGGCCTGCGCGGCCATGCCCGCGCACTCGCTGGACGGCACGTTCGCACTCATCCAGCGCGGCAGTTGCACGTTCGCCGCCAAGCTGGCGAACGCCTGGAACGCCGGCGCGATGGGAGTCATTTTCTACATGGCGGACGATTCCCCCATTTTTGGTCCGGCTGGCCTATCCAATTTCATGGTGCCGGCGGCGTTGATCTCACGCGCTGATGGGCTCGCTCTGAAGGAGTTCATCTCCGCTCACCCGAACCACCCGGTGATGCTGAACCCTGCCGGGATCGAGCAGGATGCAAGCGACTACAAGAACCAGCTTGCTTACTACTCCTCGCTGGGCCCGGCCACCGGTACCCACGCCATTAAACCGGACTTGGTGGCTACCGGCTCGGACATGTACATGCCGTCGCAAGATTATGACCCCCTGGCGGATATGTACGGCGCCGACGGCTACGCCGTAGCCAGCGGAACCAGCTTCGCCGCGCCTTTGGTGGCGGGCGCGGCCGCCATCGTGAAGCAGTTGCATCCCTCCTTCACCCCCGCCCAGATCCGCTCCGCGCTGATGAACAACACAACTGATGACGTCAACGTCACCGAGTATTACGGCAATGCTGTGGATGTGCGCGCCGGAGGCGCCGGAAAGCTGGATGCCGGCGCGGCGTTGTCGGCCACCATTACCTTAAACCCCGCCTCGATTTCTTTCGGCGCGCTCACTTCCGCGGCTTTGCCCGTTTCCAAGACCATTCAGGTTACCAATACCGGCTCTTCCCCGGTCAGCCTCAACGCCAGCCTTGCGGCTGAGAAGGCCAGCGGTACGGCCCAGTTGACATTGAATCCGCAAGCTCTGAACCTGGCGCCCGGCCAGACGGCGGATCTTACCGTCACGCTGAGCGGTACCCTGCCCGCCGCGGGCGCTTATTCGGGCAATATCAAGCTGGAAGGCAGCGGCATCGCAGTCAAAGCGCCGTACCTGTTCCTGGTGGGCAGCGGCGTTCCCGCCAATATGATCGCTCTGACGAACGGATCGTTTGAAGGAGTGGTAGGAGGACCGATTGACGGCGTCATTATTTCTTTCCGCCTGGTGGACGCCAACGGCGTGGCTGTGGGCGGGGTTCCCGTGAGCTTCGCTACACGCGGCGGCGTGACGCTGTATGAGGCCAGCACAACCACCGACGCTTACGGCATCGCTTACGCCGTGCCCATCATGCCCCCCTTCCCTGGCTCCTGCTCCATCACGGCGATCGCCGCAGGCATGCGCATGACTTTTTCAGGCTATGCCGTGGCGCCACCCACCCTCACGAGCGCCGGCGTGTT
>CAYSBM010000054.1:9802-11838 GCA_964429095.1 uncultured Solibacteraceae bacterium
GTGTTGAACGGCGCCAGTTTCAGATCTGACGACCCCATCGCTCCAGGCTCCTACATCAGCATTTTTGGGCAGTCGCTGGGCGAGTCTTCCAATTATCCCACCACCTCCATCTTGCCCATGGTGCTGGACTACATCATGGTGAGCTTCGACGTGCCCGAAGCAGGAATCAGCGTCCCGGGGCGCCTCACCTACGTCAGCCCAAACCAGGTGAACTTGCAAGTGCCTTGGGAGTTGCAGGGCCAAAGCCAGGCGCGCGTCAAAGTGGTCTACAACAGGATTTACGGCAACGTTGTAACCATTCCTCTGGCCGATTATTCGCCCGCCTTTTTTGAGGTCGGCTCCGGCGCCGTGGCGGCCCTGGATGCGAACTACCAACTAGTCTCGTCTTCCAACCCTGCCGGTGGCGGACAAGTGGTGATGCTGTTTGCGAACGGCCTGGGCCCGGTAACCAACCAGCCGGCTACCGGAGAGCCCGCTCCTTACGATCCACTGGCGGAAACCCTTACCAAGCCGGTGGTGACCATCGGCGGCAGGTCGGCGGAGGTCTTTTTCAGCGGTTTGGCGCCGGGCTTCGCCGGCCTTTATCAGATCAACGTCGCCATCCCGGCCGGGCTTAGCGCAGGCAATCAGCCGGTTACCGTTTCCATCGGCGGAAGGACCTCCAAGACCTCATACATCGCCATACGCTGAGCCGGATTCGGACCGGGGTATAATGGGTGGCTTGTGTCTGCGCCACCCACTGCGCCAGTCGAAGAGTCCACAGACCAACCGGTTGCCCAGTCCGGCCGGCCAGGAGTTCTCAAGCGCCTGGGGGCGGCTTTGCTGTTGTTCGCGCTCTTGGAAGCCGGAATATTCCACAGCGGGCTGTATGAGTCCATCGTCCAACCGGACTCCTCGGCCGGCCGGGTGATCACCATCCTTACCAACGAGCGCCGGCGCCAGATTGGCACGCCCCACCAGATATTGACAGTCGGCGACTCCCGGATGTCGTTCCGGCCCAAGGTCGCCCATGCCTACACCGCCGGCAGTGGCTACCGTTTCGCCAATATCATGGTGCCCGGCACTACACTGCGCTGCTGGTACTACATGCTGCGCGAAGTGGATCCAGCCAGAAACAGGTACGCGGCGGTGATTCTGCCCATAGACGATTATGACGACGACGATTGGGAAAACCTCGCCGAGCGCGCCGCCGATCTGTCTTATCTAGCGCCGCTGTTGCGCCTGAGCGACCTGGTTGAGTTCACATCCTCGTTTCAAAGCTGGGCGCTGCGCTGGGAGGCCTTTCGCACCGTACTGTTGCGCGGCTGGGCCTATAACCGCGATTTCCAGGCTCTGCTGAGCGATTATCCGTCCCGGAGGGGAGCGATCGAGTGGGTGCTCCGGGAGTCCGCGCAAGCCTTCTATGACCATGTTCCCACCAGCCGCAGTCTGAAAGGCCTGCGCGTGGATTACGCCACGCGCACCATTCATTACCCGCCCGGCCTGACCGATTTCGACCGCCAGGGCATTGAGGCCAATCTGCTGCGGCCCACTGTGCCACCCACCGGCCGGCGCGCCGCCTACCGGCGCAAGTGGCTCGGCAAGATCGCAGCCTACTATCGCGGGACGCGCACCAGGCTGATTGTCATGCGGGGCCCGCGAGGGCCGGTGGTGCGTCCCGACCTGGCGGTGGATGCGGGCTCGAGCAGCATCCGGGAAATGGCCGCCCGCGGCGACTTTCTGCTCATGAACGAGAAGATTTTCGACGAACTCGAGCGCCCGGAGATGTATGCCGATGGCGTACATTTGAACAATCAGGGCTCCTTGCGCTTCACCCACCTGATCGCCGACGAAACGATCCGCCTATTGGGGCCTGCCCGCGCGGCCCGGCAAGAGGCCATCGGCCCGGAGAACTGAGATGCTCTTCAGCACCGCCCAATTCTTCCTTTTTCTGGCCATCGTCCTGCTGCTGTTCTACACCGCGCCGCGCGCACTGCGCAAGGCTATTTTGCTGGCGGCCAGCTATTACTTCTACATGAGCTGGAACGCCAAGTTCA
>CAYSBM010000055.1:0-474 GCA_964429095.1 uncultured Solibacteraceae bacterium
CGTCTAGGAAGGCGGCCAAGTAGGCCATGATTCGCGGGTTGTGCGCCCCGCCTCCGCTCACGATCAGTTCATGGACGGGAAAATTGGGCAGCACCCAACGGCGCAGGCCTTCGGCGACAGCGGCGGCGGTGAGCGCGGTTGCCGTCGCCAGCAGATCGTAAAAGCCCAGCCTGGCGCGGTCCAGGCGTTCGAGAAAGCCGGCGCCGTATTGCTCGCGGCCGGCTGACTTGGGAGGCCGGCGGCCATAGTAGCGATCATGGAGCAGGCGGGCGAGCAGACGCACATCCACCCGGCCGAGGCCGGCCAGGCACCCGTCCCGGTCGTAACTCTGCTTGCCGCCCGTGTGCCGGTTTACCAAGGCGTCGAGCACCATGTTGCCGGGGCCGGTGTCAAAGGCAATGACGGCCCCGGCGGCGCCCCCCGGCGGAATGGCCGTAACGTTGGCGATGCCTCCGATATTGAGCGCCGCACGGC
>CAYSBM010000055.1:484-11825 GCA_964429095.1 uncultured Solibacteraceae bacterium
GCCTTTCGACTTATGGCGGAACAGCAGGTAATCGACGAACGGCGCCAACGGCGCGCCCTGGCCTCCGGCGGCGATGTCTCGGGGACGGAAGTCGGAGACCACAGGCAAGCCGGTGCGCTCGGCGATCACGGCGGCCTCGCCGATTTGCAAGGTGGCCCGGCCTCCTTCATGGTAGATCGTCTGGCCGTGGCAACCGATCAGATCGATGGAGGCTGTCGGCACGCCGCAGTCCAACACCGCCGCGGCGTACAACTCACCAAGCAAGACGTTCAAGCGCGCAATCTCGCGCGTGTGCGTGACGGCGTTGGAAACGGCAAGAATCCTCCGGCGCACCTGCTGGGGGTACGCTCGGGTTGTGAAATGCACCAGGCGGCGCCGGCCTTGCGCAAGATCGACCACAGCCACGTCGATACCGTCCAGCGAGGTTCCGCTCATCAGGCCTGCGACTCTCATTGCCGCTTCAGTTCCTCTTGGAGCTCGCTCAATAATTGCAGCGCCTCGATGGGCCGCAGCTCGTCCACTTTCAGATTCCGGATGCGCTCAGCGATCTGGTAATTGACCGGTTCGAAAAGCTGGATCTGGAGGGGCGATTCATGGCGCCGCTTGCGTGGTGTGAGTTCCTCGGTAACTTCGTGGCCGGTCTTTTCGTGTAACGCCAGGACCTGGCGGGCCCGCTCGATAACTTCGTCGGGCAGCGCGGCCAGACGCGCCACTTCGATGCCGTAACTGCGGTCGGCGCTACCGGGTTCGACTTTGCGCAAGAAAATGATTTGATCGCCGGCTTCTTTCACGGAAACATGGAGATTGCGCACGCCTTCGAGTTGGCCGGCCAGTTCGGTCAATTCGTGATAGTGGGTGGCGAACAGCGTCTTAGCTCGGGTGTGTTCGTGCAGGTATTCGATGACCGCCCAAGCCAGAGCCAATCCGTCATAGGTGGCGGTGCCGCGGCCGATCTCATCCAGAACCACCAGGCTGCGGTCGGTGGCGGTGTTGAGGATCACGGCCGTTTCGGTCATTTCCACCATAAAAGTGGAGCGGCCGCGCGCCAGGTGGTCGCTTGCCCCGATACGCGTATACACGCGGTCGATCAAAGGCAGCACGGCTTCGCCGGCAGGCACGAACGAGCCTGTCTGCGCCAGGATGGCGATGAGCGCGGCCTGGCGCAGATAAGTAGATTTGCCGCCCATGTTGGGTCCGGTAATGACGGCGATGAATTCTTTCCCGTCGAGATACAAATCGTTCGGGATGAAACGGGAGGCTTCTTGCTCGGCAAGCTTCTCGATCACCGGATGACGCCCGGCGGCGATGCGCATTTCGCCGGAGGTGGAAAAGCGCGGGCGGCTATAGCCGTTTTCCACGGCGGCTTGCGCGAGCGCCGCGGCAACGTCCAGTTCGGCAACCGCCAGGGCGGTGGCGCGGATGCGCGCGGCGCTGGCGGCCGTCGCGGCGCGCAGCTCGTTGAAGATGCGGCGTTCGATCTCCAGGATCTTTTCTTCCGCGTCCAGGATCTTGCTTTCCAGCTCCTTCAGTTCCGGCGTCGTGAAACGCTCCGCGTTGACCAGCGTTTGTTTGCGCTCGTAGTCACCGGGCGCCAGGTGCAGGTTGGCTTTGGAGACCTCGATGTAGTAGCCGAAGACGTTGTTGAAGCGGACCTTCAGCGATTGGATACCGGTTCGCGCCCGTTCCCGGGCTTCGATGGCGGCGATGTACTGGCGGCTGTTGCGGCTGATGTCGCGCAACTGGTCGAGCGAGGCGTCGAAGCCATCGCGAATGACGCCGCCGTCGGCCAGCGTAACGGGCGGGGCATCCGCGATAGCGGCCAGAATCCGGTCGCGCGCCTCGGCCACTTCGTCGATGCGGTTGTCAATGTCAAGCAGGCGCGGCGCCGAGCATCCCCCGGCCAGACGCTTGAGCTGCGGCAGCACGGCCAACGACCGGCCCACCGCGAGCAGTTCGCGCGGTCCCGCTGTGCCCAGCGTAACTTTGGCGAGCAAGCGTTCCACGTCCAACACCCCGCTCAGGGCACGGCGGATTTCCGTTCGCTCAATGGTCTTGCGGGCGAGCTCTTCGACGGCGTCCAGCCGGCTTTCAATTTCCTGGAGGTCCATCGAGGGGCGCAGCAGGCGCCGGCGCAGCAAGCGCGCGCCCATTCCGGTGAGCGTCTTGTCGATCACGCTGATCAGAGTGGTCTCGCGGCCGCCGCCCAAGTCCGCCGAAAACAGAGGCTCCACCAATTCGAGATTTCGCACCGTCACGGCGTCGAGCACCATGGCGCCCTCGCGCTCGTAATAGGTAGGGCGTTCCAAATGGTCCAGGCTCGACCGCTGCGTTTCGCGCAGGTAGTGAAGAATGGCGCCGGCAGCGCCCACAGCCAGACGCTTGCCAGCCAGCCCGCAGCCGTCCAGGCTGAGCAAACGAAAGTGCTCCCGCAAAATGCGCCCGGCTTGATCGGCGTCGAAAGTCCAGGCTTCCACTTCGGTGCGCAGCGCAGATGGGAACGCTGCCGCCCAATTCACCCGCGAATCGGAGGCTACCAAGATCTCGCGCACATTCAGACCGTCGAGGGCCGATGCTACCTCCGCCGGCGGCAGCTCGGTTGCGCGGAACTCGCCGGTCGAGATGTCCACATAGGCCAAACCGGCCTTGCTGGAATCGCCCGCCACAGCCGCCAGATAATTGTTTTCCCGGGCGCGCAAGACCCCCGTTTCGGTAACCGTGCCCGGCGTGACCACGCGGACCAGTTCGCGTTTGACCAGTTTCTTGGCGAACCGGGGATCCTCCATCTGATCGCAGATGGCCACGCGGTGCCCCTTCTGAATCAGCCGCGCGATGTAGCTCTCGGCGGCGTGATACGGCACGCCGCACATGGGGATGGGCTGCCCCTTTTCTTTGTTCCGGCTGGTGAGGGTGATTTCCAGATCACGCGCGGCCACCACGGCGTCTTCAAAAAACAACTCGTAGAAGTCCCCCAAGCGGAACAGCAACAGCGCGTTGGGAACCTGCTGCTTGACGGATTGATACTGCCGCATGAGCGGCGTGGAAGCTTCAGAACTCATCGGTTGGGATGGGCCTTGCCAGAGTCCTTCCCTGTTTATGCGTAAATCCCACGCAGCTTGACGGCGAAAGCTACGCGGTCCAGCGCCAACATGTAGGCCGCGATGCGGTTATTCACACCGTGCTTTTCCGCGTAGGCCACCACGTCGCGGAAACTGTTCACCATGATCTCCTCCAGCCGCCCGTTGACCAGTTGTTCATTCCAGAAGAAACCCTGGCGGTCCTGCACCCATTCAAAATAGGACACCGTGACACCGCCGGCGTTGGCAAGGATGGCGGGACTAACGAAGACGGGGTTGGACGTCAAAATATCATCGGCCACGGCGGTGGTAGGGCCGTTAGCGCCTTCGCAAAGGATTCTGGCGCGGACTTTGGCGGCGTTTTCTGAGGTGATCACATTCTCTTTGGCGGCCGGCAGGAGCACTTCGCAATCCAAAAACAGCGCCTCGCGCGAATCTATGTTTTCGGCCTCCGGAAAATCCAGAATCGACCCGGTTTCCTGGCGGTGCTTGGCCAGTGCCTTGATATCCAGGCCCTTGGGGTTATAAACCGCGCCCTCTATCTCGGCCACGCAGATGATCTTGAAGCCGGCTTTGGACATCAACCGGGCGGCCATGCCGCCGACGTTGCCGAAGCCCTGAATCACCACTCGCGAGGAAGACGGATCCAGGCCGAATTTCTTGAGCGCTTGCAGCGTGACGATCAGGCAGCCGCGCCCGGTGGCTTCCGGCCGGCCGCGGGATCCTCCCAGATCGAGCGGCTTGCCGGTGACTACGGCGGTGACCGTCGTGCGCTTATGCATGGAATAGGTATCCATGATCCAGGCCATGGTCTGCTCGTTGGTGTTCATGTCCGGCGCGGGGACGTCACGCTCCGGCCCGATGAAGTCTAAAATTTCAGCCGTGTAACGGCGGGTGATACGCTCCAGTTCTCCTTGTGACAGCACCGCGGGGTTGCAAATGACTCCGCCTTTGGCGCCGCCGAATGGAATGTTGACCACTGCGCACTTCCAAGTCATCCAGGCGGCCAGGGCGCGCACTTCATCCAGCGTCACGTCGGGCGCGAAGCGGATGCCGCCCTTGGCAGGCCCCCGAGCGATGGAGTGCTGTACCCGGTAGCCGGTGAACACTTGGAGCCGTCCGTCATCGAGCTGCACAGGAATGTTCACCGTCACTTCACGGCCGGGGCGGCTGAGAATCTGGCGCATGCCGTCGTCCAGCCCGAGGCGGGTGGCGGCCACATCAAAACGCGTTTCAGCCGCCAGCCAAGGATTGAGTTCCTGCTGAAGAGTCGTGGGCGTCTCCAGGCTCATTGCGAATCCTCCGCCCAAATTATCGCATGAAGCGCAGAAGGCCGAGACTGGCGGATCCGGTCACTTTGCCGGCACGAACTTGATGCAGACCGGCTTGCTGAGTTCCAGTTTCCGGCCGGTGGGTGTGAGCTTGCCGGAGGCCGGGTCGATGCGGAAGATGAAAATGGCGTTGGAATGCTCGTTAGCCGCCAGCAGATAGGCGCCGGTGGGGTCGATGTTGAAATTGCGCGGCCACTTTCCGCCTGTGGGCGTTTGGCCCAAGGCCGTGAGGGTGCCTTTCACCGGATGGATGGCAAATGCGGCGATGCTGTCGTGGCCGCGGTTGGATCCATAAAGGAATTTGCCCGAAGGATGCACCACCACTTCGGCGCAATAGCTAGTTGCTGAAAATCCCGCCGGCAAGGTGGAGATGGTTTGCAAGGAAGTGAGGGTGCCGGTAACGGCGTTGTAGGAGAACGCCGTTACGGTGTTGCCCATTTCGTTGATCACGTAAGCGAACTTGCCCGAAGGATGAAAGGCGAAGTGCCGCGGTCCTGAGCCGGGCACTACCTCGGCAAAAGCCGGATTGTTGGGCGTGATGACGCCCTGGGTGGCGTCGAAACGATATATCAGCACCTTATCCAGGCCCAGGTCCGCTACGAAGGCGAAGCGGTTGTCCGGCGCCAGGTTCACCGAGTGCGCGTGCGGCCCTTCCTGGCGCGCGCGATTCACGCTCGAACCGCTGTGCTGGATCGTCGAGCTGGGTTCTCCCAGGCGGCCGTCGGGCTTGATGGGCAACACAGCGGTGGCGCCGCTGCCGTAGTTGGCCACCAGGACGTTCCTGCCCGTCTTGTCCACCACCAAATGGCAGGGCCCCTTGCCGCCGGAGGAGGCGCTGTTAAGGAGCGTGAGCTTGCCGGATGCGGCATCCAGCGCGTAAGCGCTCACCGTGCCGCCCCATGCGCCGCCATCGGCCGTTTCGCCGACTGCATAAAGAAATTTCCGGTTCGGATGTATGGCCAAGAAAGAGGGATTCTTAGCCTCGACGGCCAGCCCAAGCGGCTGCGCCTCGCCCTTTCTAGCGTCGAAACGGTATGCGTAAATGCCCTTGCTCCCGGCGCCTGTATAGGTGCCGACGTACATCAGGTATTGGCCCCACATCGAGCCGGCCAGCATGGGAAGCAACCAGAAACGTATGCCTGTCATGCGTCCATTCTAATCCGCCCGGGGGCGCGGGCGGTGGTTACTTGACGGGAGGATCGCAGGTGTCCGGACCGAGCACGCACAGAGTGGACTCGGATCCCTTGCGTGTGACCCATTCGATGGTCTTTTCCACCTTGGCGCGGAAGTCCGGCTGGTAGTTGACATAGCCGGGGTAAAAATACTGTTCGTGAATCATTAGCTCCAGCAATTCCGATTGATGCGGATCCGCCGCCACCTTTTCCAGGTGCGGCACGATCTTGTCGAGCGGCAGCGTGTTGATCACCAGGTCGTGGCGGACGAAGATCACGTCTTCCCGCGTGTCCTTCCAATAGTCCCGGTTCATCAGGTATGCGACACGCGGCGGGTCGAGGTAGTAGCTGACCAGCGGTATGCCTTTGTCGAAGATGAAATAACCCGCAAGTACTTTGATGCCCTCGGCGCGCAGCGCGCGCACGCCGTCCAAGGTGGCCTCGCCCCAGTGCACGGTGGTGGTGCTGCTAAGCAGTTCGCGGCCGGCGAAGCGCTCAATTTCCCGCGTAACCAGGCGGTAGTCGCGGCCGATTTCGGCGCCGCTGGCACGGATGTAGGGTTTGTCCGGCTTGTCGGCGCGCGCGTGAAAGGTCAGCCGGATCCAATCGCGGTTAGCCTGCCACTGGGGCTTGAATTTGGCAGGCATTTGGGAGAGGTTGAATCCTTCGGTCTCGTAGTAGATGTTGAAGTGAATCTTGGCGCCGTACTTGTCGTGCATCGACTTCCAAAACGCCAGGTACGGATTCTCGAAAATGGACCGGTAGCGGTCCGCGTTGCGGGCGATGTCGCGCAAGAACCAAATGTTATCGTCGAGCGAGAAGCGGTAGCGCGGCTTGGAAGCCCGGTCCCAGTAGACCAGCGCCTCATCGCGCGCTCCGCCGGACGCCGTGGCGGCGATCTTGTTTTCCCATTGGTGCAGCAGCACCGGAGCCTGGAAACGGCCCTCGCGAACATCCACGGCCTTCCCGTTCACCTGCACCACACGCGCTCCCTGGCACACACCCTCGACCGTAATCTCCAACCCGCCCCCTACGGGAAGCCCGTCATGGCGGTTCAAGATCGCGCCATCCGGGGGCGCGGTGATGTGCAGCGTGGACTTGGATTGCGCCAGCAAGGACAAGGAGCCTGCCAGAAGAAAGGTCAGAACACGTTTGCAGGAAGTCACATTCCGGACTCTAGCAAACAGAGTTTCAGGCGGGCAACCTTCCCCTCAGAGCAGGCCCGCGCGCTCCAGCAGCCCGGCATCGGCCAGCACCTCTTCGATGGGTCCGTCGGCGGCGACCGCGCCCTGCTCAAGAACCACCAGGCGCGTCGCTACACGCCGCAGAAACTCCAATTGGTGACTCGCCACCAGCTTCGCCACCTTAAGGCCGGCCAGCAAGCCGCCCAGTTGGCGGACAGCGCGCGGGTCGAGTTCCGCCGTGGGTTCATCCAGCAGCAGGAGCCTGGGCCCGCCGCACATGGCCAGCGCGATCGATGCGCGCTTTCATTCGCCCAGGCTCAGGCTGGATGCCGGCAGGTCTGCGCGCGATGCGAGGCCTACGGCCTCAAGCCAGGCCAGGGCTTGGCGCCGGGCAGTCTCCGCAGGGACGCCGCGGTTGCGCAACCCGAGCGCCAAATCGTCCAGGATGGTGGGCATGAAGAGCTGGTCCTCGGGGTTCTGGAAGACGGCGCCCAGCATGGCATACGCCGGGCGGCCCGGCTCTTGGCCAAAAATGCGGATCTGCCCGCTCGCGCGCAGCAGGCCGAGCACGCACCACAGCAGTGTGCTCTTGCCCGAACCGTTCGCCCCGGCCAGGCCCACCGATTCTCCCTCCTCAACGCGGAAACTCACCTCGCGCAGCGCCGGACGCCTGTCATAGGAATAACTGACGCGCTCCAGTTCAACGGCGGGCTTCATTCCGCTAGCCCCCGGATCAGTTGTGCGGCGTAAAAGCGCTCGGCGCGATCAATGGCCCGCCGGAACACGGAGGCCAGGGCATGCGCGAGCGACCCGAGCCAACCCGGGCCCCAAGGGCGGCTGACTACCAGCGAACGCGCGCGCAAAACTCTCAGCGGCTCCTCGCTCAGGATGGCGGCGAAGTGCCGCAGCAAAAGCAAGAACAGGACCGGCGTGAACCACCACCGTCCCGCCGACAGGGTGCGAGCCATGCGCCGCCAGGGAATGGCCTGAAAAACGGCCGCGCCCAGCGCCAGCGCGGCCAGTGTCTTCAACGGCAGCCAGGGATCGAGCGTCCCCGCCAACCATTGCAGAACAGCTACGCCGGCGGCGAAAACGGCCAAAGGCAACAAACGCCGCAGCAGTTTCATAGCTGCCCGCGCGAGACGGCCACGTAATACCAGCCCGGTTGTTCCTCGACCACGTCCGCCTGCGCGCCTATCGCTTCAAGCCTGGCGGCCAGGCCCGCGGCCGGCTGGAGGCGGTCGCCGGCCACCGGCGCGTCCAGCGCGGCGTGGAAGCTGTTGAGGGTTTCGCTGTCCATCAAGTGCCCCACGGCCAGCACGCCGCCGGGGCGCAGGGCCGCCAGCAGTTGGCGGCAAGCGGCGTCCTGATCGCGCAAGTGGGGCAATACGCCAAAGCAGAGAATGGCGTCAAACCCGCATGGGGCCAGTGGCGGGCGCACGGCGTCGGCGCATAGAAAACGCACCCGGGCATCGGCCTTTGCGCGAGCCTGGCGCAGCATAGCCTCGGCCAGATCCATTTCGACGATGATTTCAAGCTGGGGCCGGGCTTCGATCAGATGCCTAAGCAACAAACCCGTTCCGCAGCCGATGTCGGCGACTCGCCTGGCCTGGACAGGTACGGCCAGCTCGACAAACCGGCGCACCTTGACGGCGGCCTCCGGCGGCGACGGCAGCGCGTCCCAGGTGGGAGCCAAAGCGTCGAAGTAGCCGCGTATGGCTTCGGTGCTCATGAGAAAAGGATGCCACGGCGCGCAGCCAAAGCGCGAACCGCCGGGGGCACCACCAGAAGCTGCAACGCCACGCCGGGGGCGCCCTGCAACAACATGGCCGCCGAGGCCAGCGCCGGCGGCAGTCCGAAATACCGCGCCAGCGTCCAACTGGCGGCGAACGCCATCGCCCGGCCCGCAATCACCGCCGCGACGAGCGCGGGCCACAAACGGGCCGGCTGGCCGCGATAGATGGCCGCCGCCACCCCTGCCAGGGTTGCGCCTTCCAGCGCCACCACCACCGTGACGGGCGGGTAAAGCGGAGGCATGCCGGTGGCGAGCGTCGAGGCCAGCGGCGCAACCAATCCTGTGGCTACAGCCCAAGGCAAAGGCACCAGGAAGCCGTTGAGCAGCAGCGGCAACAGCAGCGGCAGAAACTTGCTGCCCAACCCCACCATGTGGAAAGCGGGGGGCAGCACCAGCGCCAGGGCAGCCATCACCGCGCTGATCACCATGGGCCTTAATGAGGGCGCGCCGGCTGCCATTCTTAGAAGCTTACCGTGATCCCGCCCGCCGCATTCACCCCCGGCATCAGGTAGCCTGGCACGACCTCGTAGCGGCGGTTGAAGAGATTGTCCAGCGTTGTGAACACGCTCCAGTTGTTCCGCACCGGGACCATGATCCGGCATGTGGCTACCGTATAGCCGCTCATGCGGCTGGTGTGCGCAGCATTCGCCCAACGCCTCCCAATTGTGACGCCGCCGAAGTGCACGAAGGCTTTGCCGGCGTCGAATTGAGCCGAGTAGGTGAGCTTCTGGCTGGGCAAATAAGGGGCCAGGTTGGTGGAGCGCAGGTAAGCGTAGCCGGATTGCAGCGACATGCGTTTCACCGGGCGCCAGCGCAAGGCGCCTTCCGCGCCCCGGTTCAACGCGCGCCCGGCGTTGAGCAGACGGATATTGGGGTAGCGCCCCAGGGTTACGATCATGTCGGAAAGATCCGCATAATAGGCGGTCAGGTTCACGGCCACGTCCTTCGCCGGACGCACCGCCAGGCTCGTCTGGTAGTTCCACATCCGTTCGGGTTTCAGGAAAGGATTCGGGGCGGGGAAAAGGTAGAGTTCGCGCATGGTAGGGTTGCGGAAACCGCGCGCCACAGAGGCGGAAACCGTGTAGCCATCCCTGAAAGTGTAGCTCGCGCCCGCCTCGGGAACGGTGATGGCGCCGGCGGCGGAATTGTCATCATAACGCAGGCCGGCGTGCAGGCGCGTGCGCAAAGTAGGCGTCCATTGCAGACGCGAGAAACCGGCGGCAGAATACATCGAGTGCTCCCCGTAATCCAGCTTACCCGTCACATTCCGCGCTTTGCCCGAGTATCTTACTACGTCGGAGCCCACCTCGGCGAGCAGTTCATTACTAAGAGCGAAGTTCTGGCTGAAACGGAATCCCGTGGTCGAATCCGTGGAGCGGAAGCCGTCGGTGATATAGTGCTTGCCGTTGCTTTGATAGAAGCGCATATATCCCCACGAACGGCTGGCGCTGTTGTCGAGATTGGCGCTGAAGCCGCCGCGGCCTACCCGCGCATAGCTGTTCGCCAGCGGCGCGGTCACGGGACCGGGGTCTTCCACATGAAAATGCCCGTAGCGGCCTTCGATAGACGTGCGCCAGACCGGCGAAAGCGTATAGGCCATGTTCAGGCTTGCATCCTGATCGCGGAACGCCGAACTGGGCCGGTCGCCGGCGGTGTGGGAAACGCCGGCCGCAGCCGAATAGTAGAACTTTTCCCAGCGCATGGCCTGGGCCAGACGGTGCTGTCCTGTCAGATAGGACCCTAGGCTAGTGGACAGCCGCGTGCTCATGCCCGGATTCGGCGTAGCGGGTTTCACTTCAATCGCTCCGCCCATGGCGTTGCTGCCATAGAGGACCGAAGCCGGTCCCTGGGTGACGCTTACCGTGCCTGCATCCGAAAGGCTGTAGAAGTCCGGCAGCGGATGGCCCATCAGGGCTTGCATGTCCGGCCGTCCATCCACGACCACCAGCACGCCAGTATTCGGCGAGCCTCCAACGCCCCGGATCGAGACGCCGCCTGTCCCATTGGTCGCGATTCCATAGCCCATCACGCCGCGCCGGGTCACAAACGCTCCGGGCACCAGTTGATCCACCGCGTCCAGGACCGTTCGCGCGCCGCCCCGCTCAATTTCCAAGGCCGTGCTCACCACGGGGCCTTGAGCAGGCTCGTCTTTAACGACGACGTCCACCGAATTGCGCACCACCGCCGGGCGCAGCCGCACGACGGCTGGCTGACCGCCGGATGCGTGCACACGCACCTCGGCGGGTTCGAAGCCTTCGCGCTCGACGCGTAACACGCCGCCGGCTGGGGCGTCAACGCGCGCCGTTCCGTCGGCTCCGGTAAGCGCCGACTCCAGGCCTGCGCTGACCCGCGCGCCGGCCACAGCCCCGTCCATCGAGTCCACAACGCGCACCTGGATGGGGGCCGCCAGGCCGCAGGAAAGAGAGCAAAACAGAACCAAGTGATAAGGTCGGAACCGCATCAGCCCCATGGTATCACAAGTGTCACATTAGTGCTACCATCTCCGCCGCACTGTTTCTGATAAGATCACTCCCCAGGGCCGGACGTTGCGTTCCGGCCCGTCATCATCGCTCGAACAAGGGGAGGATTTCTGTGGCTGCCATCAAATCTGGCCGTCTGATTTTCGCCGCGATTCTCGCCATCCTGGTTTATGGCATGATCGCCGCCATGTTGGGTACTCTGTTGCCCAGCCTTTCCGCCCGGTTTAACCTCACGCCGGAGCAGAATGGCAACATCGCCTTCGCACAAGCGCTGGGTCTGATCATCGCGTCGGTTTCGGTGGGTC
>CAYSBM010000056.1:0-6896 GCA_964429095.1 uncultured Solibacteraceae bacterium
GAAGTAACGGCTGGTCAGTTGCCCGTAACCGGCCAGTTGCCAGCCGCCGATCAGGGAATTGAGCAAACGCCCGGAATTGCGCCCCAGCAGCTTACCCTTGCCGAATGGCAAGTCCACCAGGAAGTTCCAATTCACACGGTGCTTGGGAATTCCCGTATCGCGCCGGTAGAACAACAGCCGGTTGCGGCCCGCCACGTCGTCCGGAACCAGACCGGGCAGGTACTGGTTGGTTGGCAGCAATATGTCATCCCGCCATCCGTCGCCAGCCACGCGCATGGCATTGCTCATGACATAGAACAATTGGGCCGCCCAACCCTTTGCATAGCGCCGTTCGAACTCGAGCTGGATACTGCTGTTGTTAGACCAGCCGGTCTTCTGGTAACGCCGGATGGTGCCGAGCACGGTGTTCTCCAGCGGTCTTCTCACCACGTTGGCGTATTCTCCGGTGGGCAAGGGAGACTTCGTGGTGGCATACCAGACATAATTGGTAGGGTTGTCGTTCAACGATTCCCACTGCGCCAGCCGCGTACCGTGGTTGCCGATGTAGCCGGCTTTGACCACCGTGTTGGCCATAAATTCGCGCTCCACCAACAGGCTCCATTGGTGGGCCCGCGCCGTGGGTTGCTTGGGATCCAGGTAATAAACCGAACCGCTGCCCCGCGTGATTCCCGTCACCTTGCTGGTATCGAGAGCGTCTTTGCTGTTCAGCCCGGCGATGATGGTGGGGGCAGAGCGCAGCATGTAGTTGGGCTTGCCGTCGGGGCTCTGCTCTGCCAAGTCCGGGTTATTTTGGATGACACCCGTCAGCGGAACGCTCCAGTAGGTCAGACCTTGGAACAGGCGCAGCGATTCCGGGAAAGCAAATACGCTGTAGCCTCCACGAATGACCATGGGGCGGCTAGAAGAGCCGATCCGGTAGGCAAATCCCGCCCGAGGTCCAAAATCATAAAGGTTCGAATGGACCAGCGTTGCGGGCAAGCCCGCCTGCTCGGCCGAAATATACTTTGCCCCCAGCCGCTGATAGGCGGAGGCGATGGAGGGAAGCACCATGCCCATCCTGGAAAGCTCATCCATGGAATTGGCGAGGACCACTGATTTGGACTTTTCGTCGAAGCCCAAAAGGCTACGGTTTATCTCGTTCACCGGGCTGTTGTATTCATAGCGCAGGCCCATGAAAAGCGTCAAACGTGAGTTGAGTTTGAAGTTGTCTTGGAAGTAGAGAGACTTTTCGTTGTTCCGCAGCTTGATCCAAGGCGGACTGAAACGGGCCGAATACGTGGCTAAGCCCAGGTGAAAGTTGGCGGCCAAGTGCCCCGTATAAGAAACACTTGAATAGCTGGATCCTGATTTCGGGTCGTAGAGGCCTGTGGCTGTGTTGTTGAAATTTACTATGCCCTGCCTTTCCTGCTGATCTTCCTGCGTGTCTAGATGTTCCAGTCGCAGGCGGGCGCCGAACTGGAACTCGTGCCGCCCGTAGACCTTGGTGAAGTTCTGATCTATGTTGGTGATCCAAGCGTAGTTGAGGGTTGGGTTAATTGCGCTGTCAAACGACATGCCGCCCGAAGTCTTGAAGGTGTAAGGAATCCGAGGAAAGCCGATGCCGTTTAGAGGATTAGGCAGCCCCAGCCGGCTGGCAATTTCTTCGCCGTGGGTGTAAGGCAATTGTCCGCGGTAATCGCGGCTTAAAGTGACCAGAGTCTCGCTGAAGAAAGACGGTGAAAAGGTGTGCGTCCAACTGGCTACGCCGTTATCGTTTTGCCCTTCGTCAATATAAGCGTTCGCCCCATCAGGCGTGGTGGGAGAGCTCGAATATGGATTGCTGGTGAGTGCGCGGCTCGTGGGGCTGTGCGTATAGCGAAAAGTGAGTTGGTCTTTGTCGCTGAGCCGGTGATCGATGCGGGTGGTCTCAGTGTGCTGCTTGATGCGCGTAAAACCGGTCCCGTACCAGTTGGAGGCCACCAGCGGATTGTCGGGCAGGTTGGGCAATGGCGTCTGCCCATAAAGGTATTTGGCCAAGGGGCTCAGGCGTGGGGCGGGGATGCGGTTGTTGGGGAAAGGAACCCGGGACCAGTCCGCGCCGGTGCTCCAGGGGTCATAAATGGTGTAGGTCCGTCCGGAGCCATCGATCAGTCCACTGAAATCTCCTTGACGCATCGCCTCGGTTGGCACGGCAACCATGCGCGTGGCCTCCTGCCGTAACTGATAGCCTTCGTAAGAGAAAAAGAAGAATGTCCGGTTCCTGCCGTCATACAGCTTCGGCAACCACACCGGTCCCCCGAGCGAAGCGCCAAATTCATTGCGCACCAGATGCGGAGCCTTGGTAAAGTAGTCCTCACGCCTACGCGCCACGCCGAGGCCGCTATTGCGGGCAGTCTCAAAAACTGCGCCATGTATCTCGTTACCGCCCGAACGGGTCGTCAAAATGAAACTTCCCGGACGGTTCATCTTGGCGGAAGAATTCGTCGTCTCGGCTCGAAACTCCCCGATGGTGTCCAAACCCGGCATGCGAGCCGGAGCGCTCTGCCATTCGCGGTTCTCGAGCGCCGCGCCATCTTGCAAGAACTCGCTGGCGTAACGCAGGCCGTAAATGCGCGGCACCGAGCCGGACTCAGTTCCTGGCACGGTCATATAGATGAGGTTTTGAATCGCACGCCCATTGAGAGGAAGTTGCTCAATGCGTTCCCGCTCGAGCACCTTGGCCACCGTGGGAGCGGTGGTTGTGACTAGCGGGGTCACTTCCCCCGCTACCGTAATCTTGGTCTCATTGGCGGCCGGCTGTAGAACCACCTCCACGCTGGCGGCATGCCCGGCCATCAGATTCACTGTCCCTTCCCAGGTACTCAGGCCGGGCGATTGCACTGTGAGCTTATAGGCGCCGATCTGAAGAGCCGGAAATAGATAGAATCCGACCCCATTGGTCTCGGTATGTTGTTGGCGGTTGGTAGCCGCATGAAGGATCGAGACCTTGGCGCCGGGTACAACCGCTCCCGTGGAGTCTCGAACCGTGCCTTGAATGCTAGCGGCGCCGGTCTGCGCCCATGCAAAGTGGGTTGTGCACCACAGCAGCACCGCTATCGAAACAATCTTTATTCTAAATACCATATCATCACCTCGTCATAAGTGGCCATACATTGTGCAGAAAATATCATTCTTCTACAAATGTACTCGGGTATTTTAAATCCGCCGCGAGACTCAGTCAAGAGGGGAGCTGCACATTCGTCGATATACTGCTTGCTTTCAATGTGTTACAATTTGACAAGCTTCGGGCCGACGTATGTTAATCTCGAAAGCGAAAAATGGAAAGATTGTATTTCGTGAACAACACCTGCCGGCGGCGGCCCCGAGCGCTGTTACCTGTTGGGGTAGTCCTGGACCAAGACCGCGTCCCACCCTGCTAAACCAGCACTGTCAGCGTGGCCGGATCCCGGCTGATGGGGCGGTAAAGCGTGTCGCGCTCGACGGGCTCACGGCCGGCTTCGCGGATGAGCTTTAACAACTCACCCCGGCGCATTGCTTGGCTGGTGGTGGCGCCCGCATCGTGGTAAATGCGTTCCTCGACGATGGTGCCGTCGATGTCGTTGGCGCCAAAGCGCTGCGCGATCTGGGCGACGCGCGGGGTCATCATCACCCAATAGGCTTTGATGTGGGGGATGTTATCCAGCAGCAGCCGCGGTACGGCGATATTTTTCAGGTCCTGGAACCCGGTGGTAGGTGGCAGGTGCGCGAGCGCCGTGTTAGCCGGATGAAACGCCAGCGGGATAAAGGTGACAAAGCCGTGGGTCTCATCCTGCAAGGCCCGCAGTTTCAATAGGTGGTCCACGCGGTCCTGCTCGGTCTCAATGTGCCCGTAGAGCATGGTGCAGTTGGTGGGCAGGCCCACTTGGTGCGCCGTACGCGCCACATCCAGCCATTGCTCGCCACTGAGCTTGTGATCGCAGATGATCCGGCGCACGCGTTCGCTGAATATCTCGGCGCCGCCGCCGGGCAGTGAGTCCACACCAGCCGCTTTGATCCGCTCCAAGGTTTCACGTACTGTCAGCTTTGAGCGGCGCGCGAGGTAAGCCACTTCAACCATGGTGAGGGCTTTCAGGTGCACCTGAGGAAAGCGTTGCTTGAGACCGCGGAACGCCTCGCAATACCAGTCTAAAGTCAATTCCGGATGCAGTCCTCCGACCACATGGAATTCGGTGACGGCGTCGCTCCAACCCCGCCCGGCGGTCTCCCAGACCTGCTCGAGCGACATGGTGTAGGCTCTGGGATCGCGGATTTTCTTGCCAAAGGCGCACAGGCGGCAACTGGCCACGCAAACGTCGGTTGGATTGATGTGGCGGTTGACGTTGAAGGAGGTTACATTGCCGTGCAAACGCTCCCGCACCAGGTTGGCCATATAGCCAACGGCCAGCAGATCATGGCTGCGGTACAGGGCCAACCCATCTTCGTATTCTAAGCGCTGGCCGGCCTGCACCTTTTCCAGGACCGGACGAAGACGTTTATCTTCCAACGGTACCGTCACCCTCAGCCCCCCCTGCGGATGAAGAGTATATCCGCGCCCCAAAACAAAAAGAATAACACGCTGATATAGCCGTTAACGGTGAAGAAGGCGGCATCAACGCGCGACAAGTCGTGCGGCTTCACCAAACTGTGCTCGTAGGCGAGCAGCAGGCCGATCGCCGCCACTCCCGCCCAACTTACCGGGCCGAGTCCGAACTGGACTACAAGCGCCCCCATGCATCCCAGCGCCGCCAGATGCAACCCGCGCGCAATCAGCAGCGCGCCAGATATGCCAAAACGCCGCGGCAGGCTGAACAAGCCTTCGCGACCGTCAAAATCGTAGTCCTGGCAGCCATAGATGATGTCGAAGCCCGCCGTCCAGAAGGTGACCGCCGCTGTCAACCAAAGAATGCGGGCATCCAGGGAGCCGCGCACAGCGATCCAGGCGGCCGCGGGAGCGATGCCCAATGCCAGTCCCAGGACCAGGTGGCTGAAAGAAGTAAAACGCTTGGTGTAGGAATAAGAGAAAACCACGAACAAAGCCACCGGGGCCAGCTTGAAGCACAGCGGGTTCAACATGCGGGCCGCAATCAAGAAAACCAGCGTGGCAGAGGCCAGAAACCCCCAGGCGAAAGTGCGGCTCAGCAAGCCGGCGGGCAGGTGGCGGGAGCGAGTGCGTGGGTTGCGCGCATCGATGGCCGCGTCCAGCAGACGGTTAAAAGTCATGGCAGCCGAGCGCGCCCCCACCATGGCCACGACAATCCATAGCAACTTCCAACCGGCGGCCTGCGTGGCGAAGCCGTCCTCACGGTAGGCGAGCAGCGCGGCGGTGAGCGCGAACGGCAGAGCGAACACGGAGTGCTCGAACTTAATCATTTCGAGCGTCAGACGCAGATGCTTCCACCAACCCATGCGAGATCCAACCAGATGAAATCCGGAACCGGATTCCGTTACCATTTTAGTTCATGCGCAGCGTTGCCCTGTTTGCGTTGGCCGCCTGCGGCCTGATTCTGGCTGGCTGCGGAGACTCGACGGTTTCGGTGGACACCGATCACACCCGTGTGGTGACTCTGCCGGACGGCGCCCGCATCCGCGTGGAGGTGATGATCCAACCCGAGGATATGGCGCGCGGGATGCTGTTCCGCACGTCGCTCAAGCCGGACCGAGGCATGTTGTTCGTGCACGGCAGCGAAGGCCACTATCCTTATTGGATGTTCCAGGTGAAAATTCCTCTCGACATCCTGTGGATGGATTCCTCGCGCAAGATTGTGGAGATCAGCGAGAACACCCCGCCTTGCCCGCCGGGCTCCAATAGGTGCCCTACCTATGGAGGCAAGTACCCGGCGCAATACGTCCTGGAGTTGGCGGCCGGATCGGTGGCCCGCCACCAGTTGCGTGTGGGCCAAACCATCCTTTTCTGATATCCTGCTGATGAAGGCGGCCCCGCGCTGGCCGGGCCGGATATGTCTGTACCGCATACGGGTTTCCTGCAACGGGCGATTCAGTTGGCGGAAGCAATGTAGCCGCGGGGGGCGGCCCCTTCGGCGCCGTGATCGTGTTCCGGCAGCAAGTGGTGGCAGAGGGTGCAAACCGCGTCACGCTGACCAACGACCCTACGGCGCATGCCGAAATCGTCGCCATTCGCGAGGCGTGCCGGTCGCTGGGGCGTTTCCAACTGGAAGGGTGCGCGATCTACTGCTCCTGCGAGCCCTGTCCCATGTGCCTGGGGGCTATCTATTGGGCGCGGCTACGCGAGGTGTATTTCGCCGCCACGCGCGAAGATGCCGCCCGGGCGGGCTTCGACGATTCATTGATCTACAACGAGATACCCCTGCCGCCTCAACAGCGCAAGATCATGATGGCGCAGGCGCCGTGTCCGGAGGCCGCCGAGCCCTTCCGCACATGGCTGGCGCGGGCCGACCGCATCCTCTATTGATGGGCGGTCAGGTTGCGATTGGCCCAGGTGTGCAGTCATAATTCACAATTTCCGCCCCTAGAGGCGGTAATGCCGCAACACGATGAATAAGAAGAAAAGGAGAACGAAGTTGGAAGCAAACCTACCTGGGGAGAAACGCAGCCCGTATGATCTGGCAATGCAGAACTTTGAGGCCGCGGCCGACGTCTTGGGACTGGATGAAGATGTCCGGGCGATGATCCGGTCCCCGGAACGCGTGCTGGTGGTCAGCCTGCCGATTCGCATGGATAACGGACACGTGCGCTGTTTCACTGGCTACCGCGTGCAGCACAACACCTCGCGGGGACCGGCCAAAGGCGGAATCCGTTTCCATCCGCAGGTCACTCTGGATGAGGTAAAGGCCCTGTCGACCTGGATGACTTGGAAGTGCGCCGTGGTGAACATCCCCAATGCCGGCGGCAAAGGCGGCGTCACATGCAACCCCAAGCAG
>CAYSBM010000056.1:6906-7840 GCA_964429095.1 uncultured Solibacteraceae bacterium
CGCCAGCCCGACCCGCCGGCCCACGCCCGCCATCCTTCCCATCCTCGGCCCAGGCCAGGATATTCCTGCTCCCGACGTCTATACCAACCCCCAGATCATGGCTTGGATCATGGACACCTACAGCATGACCCGCGGCTATCTGGTACCGGGCGTTGTCACGGGCAAGCCGGTCGGTCTGGGTGGCAGCCTGGGCCGTAACGAGGCGACCGGGCGTGGGGTATTCAATACCGTCGAGTGCGCCGCAGCCCACTTGCGTATCCCGCTCAAAGGAGCCAAGGTGGTGGTACAGGGTTTCGGCAACGCGGGGTCGGTGTCAGCGCACCTGCTGGATGGAGCGCAGAGCGACGTCATCGCGGTCAGCGATTCTCGAGGCGCCATCTACAACGCCGATGGACTCCACATCCCCAAGCTGATGCTCCATAAGGAGAGAACCGGAAGCGTAGTGGGCTTTCCGGGCTCGGAACCCATCAGCGCGGAGGAGATGCTGTCGTTGCCCTGCGACATCCTGGTTCCTGCGGCGCTGGAAAATATGATCCATGCCGGCAACGCCGCCGGCATTAAGGCGCGCATTATCGCCGAGGCGGCCAACGGCCCGCTCACGCCGGAAGCCGACGCCATTCTGGAAGAGAAAGGTGTGTTCGTCATCCCCGATATCCTTTGCAATGCCGGCGGCGTGACCGTCTCCTACTTCGAATGGGTGCAAAATGAGCAACATTTGATGTGGGATGTGCAAGAAGTGAACAGCCGGCTGGAGAAGGTGATGGCCAAGGCGTTCTCCGAGGTGCTCGAAGTCAAGCTCGAGCGGCGCGTGACCATGCGCACGGCGGCCAACATCCTGGCCATCCAGCGCGTGGTGGAGGCCACCAACCTGCGCGGCCTCTATCCATGAGGCACGGAAGCGCTACTTCCTGAGAAACCGCAGGACAATATTTAC
>CAYSBM010000056.1:7850-8153 GCA_964429095.1 uncultured Solibacteraceae bacterium
TTTGGCTTCAAAGTGAGTATCCCGCTCACCTACTCGCAGGTGGTGAGCGGGATGTAAATCGTGGTGTGCTTGCCCTTGATGACGATATCGCCCGGAAGTTTACCAAGCCCCATAAACATCTAAACCGAATACACGCGGCCCCGGTGCTGGCCCACCAAAATCTGAAAAATGCGGTGGGCAATGAGCTCATGCAGACTCAGCAATTCGCGGTTCGCGGCGACAACCTGGGCGGCATCTGTCGGATCCTGCACGCCGCCGCCGGCCTTCATAGCCTGAGTGGCTTCCGGAATGATGGGCTCCGAC
>CAYSBM010000056.1:8163-8567 GCA_964429095.1 uncultured Solibacteraceae bacterium
ATAAAGCGGTCTACGGCGGTGGGGAAACTGACTTTCCAAACACCAAAGTTGCTGGTGGTGCGCGGCGGCTTGAAGTCCAGGTTGAACGGGCCACTGTAGCCGTGGCTGCGCAGCAGAACTAGTACATTCAACCAGTCCAAAGGATTCACCAGGCCGACGGCGATGTCTACGTCGTGTTTCAAGCGGTAGCCGTCATTGATGTCGAAGTGCCACAGCTTGCCCGCAAGCAACGCGCGGGCTAGAGCCGCGCGCGGAGCGCCGCCCCACATCAGTTCATGCAGATATTCCGGATTCAAGCCCACCATCTCCGGATGCGTGAGCAAACCGGAGTTGATGAAAGCCAGCATGGCATCCGAGGTAGGCAGCAGGATCTCGGCCTGAGGCTCGAACGGCTTGGCCTCCAT
>CAYSBM010000056.1:8577-11748 GCA_964429095.1 uncultured Solibacteraceae bacterium
CTTCAGCGTCTGTGTCTCGTCAATGGCGCCCTGCACGTAGTAGCCCAGATTGCCAGGCCAATAGACGGCGTAGCGCGCTCCCAATTCATGGCCCACCTTCACCATGTTCTTTACGCGGAACTTCGCGTACTCGCGCGTTTCCGGCGATTCGGCCGCCGGGCTCGCGGCCCAGACCGCGTGCCAGAAAGTCTCCGTTGTCACCATGGAGCATTCCAGGCCGTTGTCCGCCAGCGCTTTCTTGATCTTCTCGACGATCTCCCACTGCCCTTCCCTGCCTAACAACTCGGTGGGAATCACGTCGCTGTCGTGCGTGCACCAGTAGCCCACACCGATTTCGGCATAATGCCGGATTACCTCCTCAAAGCCCAGACCTTCGCGCGTCTTGGCATAGAACAAGGCATGGCCCTCATAGGAGGCCGCCCATTGCGGTCCGGTGATGAAGTACTTACGGCGCGTTGTGGGCGGATAAGCGCCGCCGCAGGCGTTCATAAGGCGCTCGACCAGAGCTTGCTGTTGGTTAGGGGGTATGGGATTCATCGGTTGATCTCCGAAGTATTCATTATCATTCAACTTCGCGGTACTCGACCAGACGCACCGGGCCGAACAAACCGGAATCGGCCATCTCCTCATCGAACTTGTGATAGATGTGGAAGTAAGAATTCTTAAACCAGCCCTTCTCCTCGATCTCTCTTATGCGCTTCGGGTCGTTGGCCAGTTCGGGAGCCGGAGTGTTAAACACCTCCACTTCCAATTCGTTTTCGCCCTCTTGCAGCCACCGCCCTATAGCGAAACGGAAAGGTCCCCAGGCGCGGGTGCCGGCTGATTCGCCATTCACTTGAACCCGCACCGAGTAGTTCACCTTGCCGAGGTCCAGCCACACGGTTTCGCGTTTGCCGAACCACGCCCGAGGCAAAGTGAAAGAGATTCGATAACGCGCCCCACCGACATAAGAGGGCATTCCGTATGCAGCCCAGGATTTTAGGGCGCCATCGAAAACGCGCCCGCCAATCTGAATGTTCCAGTTTCCGGGGATCACAAACTGGCTTCCAGAGGGTTTAAGCCGCGTTGCAACCGGGGAGCCGCTGGCGGGGTTGAACACCAGTAATTTGGATTCAAAGGGCTCGAAAGAGAGCGGCAGCCGCACGTAGCCGCTTTCGCTTACCCAACCCGCGGCTGTGCTCCTGCGCGCCGAGGGCGCATCCCATAGCTCCGGCGTTCCGTGGCCCTCGAAACGGATCACCAAGTCCAAGCTGCTGGAGCCTTCGTTGAACAGGAAGTAGGTCTCGCCGTCGGCCAAGCGGCGGTGCAGGCACTTCAGGGCAGGCGCGGGAGCGCCCTCCACAAGCACGTCCGGAGCAGGGAGATGTTCTTTATAACCTCCGGAAGCCGCCCAGGGATAGGTAGCGGGGCCCGCTACCGCATTCAAATAGGTTCTCCCCGCCACCCGCTTCGGCGCACGGCCTTCGAAGACCACTTTGCCGCCACCGGCGGCAAACTCCCGCAAGCGATTGAGAGCCGCTTCGGTAATTACGGCCACTTCCGGCACAATCACGGTCCGGTAACGCTGCCCGCTGAGATTGACCAGCGCGCCTCGATCCACTTTCACGACCTGGGCGAGGGTATCGTCATCCAGAAAGTCGAAATCCCGCTGATTCTCCAGCAACTCCCGGGCGAGGCGCAACACAGCCTCATTGGGCTTGAAATCCCGCATCCAGCCGCTGGTGGTTGGATAGTAGACGGCGATAGACGCCGCCGGGCGGCCCACCGAAAGCACGTAGCTGAGGCGGTTCACATAATTGGCCAGGTGCGCGAAAGTATACCATTGCGGCGAGATTTGCCAGCTCGGGGGGTGGAAGTACGTCCGGTAGGTTTCCGTCGATGAGAGGTACTCCATCATTTGCAGCAGGTTGACTCCGCGCACCAGGTGATGGTCCAAGACCCACTTGGCCTGCTCCAGAGAAATGCCGCGTCCATAAACGGCGAACACCTCGCTGAAGGCGCGCGGACGGCCGAACTGATGCGCCGCCGAAGAAGCCAGCCGGGGGAAATCCGCTATTTTGTCATACCAGATCTGGCGCCAGATGGCGTCAACGCCCGGTATCTGCACATGCCGGAAACAGCGGAAAAAATCCCCATTCAAGTTCACCAACTCCGGCATGTTATCTTCCCCACATAAGTGCGTAAGCGATTCCAGCCTTTCGCGCTCGCACCAGCCGGCTTGCAAGCCGAAGAAGTGATCGCGGTACAGGCGTGTCCATGTGTCCCAGTAGTCGGCACGGAAGCGCGCCGCCTCCTCCCCACTGGTCTCAAACAGCTTATTCAGGTGCGGCCGCGGATCGTAGCCCTTCAGGCGCGCGAATTCTTCATAGATGCCGTCGGTGTAAGGGATGCCGGCGAAAGAAGGCTCGTCGCTCATGATGCCCAGAACGGTCTTGCCGAATTCCTGGCCTACATAGCGCTTGTACTGCTCATGCACGTCGGCCAGGAAATCACGCGTGGCGGCGGCGTTGAGGGAATCAAAGAGAGGATTGGAGTGGTCCTTGGCGAACCCGGGGTTGTGAACATAGCGCGTCGGCCCAGAGCGATATTGGGGTTCGACAACCCACTCTCCCTTGTCGTTCCGCGTGCGTGAGAGCACCCGCATGCGCTGATGAGGCCGTTCGCGGCCAATCCGGCCGCCGACATACCCGCTTGGATAGCCGCCTTCGTCTTCGCGCCATACGCGCATATCAAGCTGTCTGGCCGCCTGCACGGCGTAGCGCACACGCTCAAACCAGGTCGGGCTGAGATATTGGATCTCCAGGCCAACGTACGGCCAGATGAGCACCGCGTTGACGCCGTGGCGCTTCATATCGCGCAGGTCGCGGTCAATGTTCTCCTCGGTCATCGGCCCGTTCCAGAACCACCACATGGTCATGGCGTACTCAGGCGGCGGGGAGACAAACTGGCGGGCCACTTCTTCCACCCGCGGCATAACAATCTGTTGCCAAGGACGCCCCGCGGCCACATGCGAAGGAAGCAACAAGACCAGCGTTCCAAGCAGTCTGCGCACCATATCACCAAGTGTATACTGGGAAGAAGTCAGGCCGTGTCCAGCAGGAGGTCGCCTTTTATCATGCGGTCCCTCATACTCTTCCTAGTGGCCGTTTGTCTGGCCGGCTGGGATAAGGG